>NZ_JBFXHJ010000058.1:0-13475 GCF_050177135.1 Methanomethylovorans sp. | reverse complement strand
TCATGAATCTTTTTGATGTCCTTCTTCGTAGATTTTTCAATAAAGATTTTTCCAAAAAGTTTCATTTATCAGCCACCTCACTACAAACGGAAACAAAAATAATCCCCTTCAAGCCTGAACTTTTCATGTGTATGACATTCGGAGCAGAGACAACCTGTTTTTAATGATGGTTTGTATTGATTTTTCCTGGCACAGAACATCATGCCATTTCCAGGACATGTCGTGCATGTTGGACAGAGACAACCTTTGGAATGATGATATGAAGTACATATACCAAAATACCTACCATAAGTTTCCCTGTTCCTGTCAGTAAGTTCTGAGGATCCCATAAACTATGACCTTTAAAACTGTGCGTCCTGTTCAACGTTTTATTTTCACTGAACGCTTTATTTTCAAGATTGAATGATCCATTGTTTGCTCGGGGCAGATGGCAACACAACGTCTACAGCTAGTGCCCAAGCAATGCTGGCTATCGATATTTGCAAACCTCTTACCCTCTCTTTCAATGATGATCACCGCATCTTCCGGACACTCTTTTTCACATTTATGGCAAAGGATACATTTTTCCACAGGTCCTTCAAGGGTAATCCCTATATCTTTAACAATATCAAGACCTTGCCTGCCCACATCATCAATGTCCCTTGAAACACGTTTTTCGATATTCACTTTTTCTAAGGCCCGGGGGAAAGGCTTAATGTTATAGAGCTCGAGCATCTGATCATATATCTCAATGGGCATCCCTTGCTGCCAGTAAGATAGTTCACAAACATATATGTCTTTGAATGTCTCACTTGTAGCCATCATGAGGTGATCTGCATGTATCTTCCTTGCCACAGAAATGACGTCACATAACTGGATGACATCCAATGCCAGCTTTCTTGCCAACCCTATAGAAGTGTTACCAAATTGCACAATGTTATCTGAAAAGCCTGGTGCGGAACCAATATGCCTTGCTTTTTCAGCATCTACATAAGTTCCGGTAGCTCCAGACATGTAAACATATTTGAGGTCAGAATATTCAATGCCTGCTGCCACCATGAGAGTCATATGGGCAGCTCTGATGGCCCCTATTGCCTTACCCACTTCTTCAACATCTTTATCTGTGATTATAATACCGTCACCTAGGACTATTCTTCCCTGAGGGAGATGCGGCAACTTTTTGGTAAGGCCTTCTTTGATAGCCAGAGCAATAGTCGAAATAACCCCTGTTCCTGTAATACCTTTGGCCTGTATGCCCGAAGATTCAATGATCTCACCAGAAACCGGATCAATAAGATCTCCTTTTACAGTTTCCATCTTCTCATTGAGCACTATAAGCCTCCAGTGGTGACCCTCAAGATTTACATCGCTTATGGCTCCGGGACCTGCCAGCATACCGCAGTTGATGCCCTGGCCTTCAATGGCCGGACCAGCAGCAGCACTTGCAGTCATTATCTTATCCCCTACCTTTAGTGCCATTTCAGCATTTGTTCCATAATCCGTTACCAAGCAAGGCCCATCCTGATTAATGAAATCAGTTTCCAGCATCATAGCAAGGGCATCGGCGCCAATCTCATGTTTTATTGCAGGTGGGACCACTATCTCACAGTTGTCCATCTCATAGATACCTTTGAAGATCTCATTGGCAGGAAACACACGCGCATCTCTTTTGACATTGTGTACACCCAATTTTTTTTGTTTGGTCTCTCCTGCATACGCAAGGTCCAATATCTCACTGTTCTGGAAAAGGGATAATTGTATTGGATTACCGCAAACAGCTATCCTCTGAATACTGGAAGGATCAACATCGAATCTTTCCAGCACTTCCTTGACAGCCTCGATCATCAATCCATGGGCTACATCCTTTCCTGTGTTAATGGCAAAATCCAGATGGTCCATTACGTTCCCTCCCGGAAGAGGGTGACCCATAGTGATCACAGTTTTAATGGTTTCCCTAGATTTGATATCTATCAGCTGCGATCTGAAACCGCTAGTCCCAAGGTCCAGTGCAATTACATACATGAGGATTCCTTCAAAAAGCATTTACAGGCAAGTAAGGTTTGTTTTGAGAAGAATGCATATATATTTTGTGCTTCGAGCTTCCGCTTGGAGAACTTAATGAAAAAGATATAGAGAAGATACGCCTAATGAAACTTATTTTCGATTGCATTCAGGAACTTTAAGAATAGTTATATTGAGCTTGTATAAGGTCGCAGATATGTTCTATTTATAATTTACCATTGACAGACTCAGCCAATCCTATATATAAGAACTGCTAAAGATCATTCTGCAAACTTAAGAATTGTGGTCTTCAGAGTGCTGAGGTCTACTACAGGCACCTGTGCAGGAGTAGGCACGACATTTACTCTTTTCTGGAACTCGGTCTGGGACTGCCATGTGCCCGAATTGACCAATAGAACATTCTTATACCATTCCACACCCACTGTGTGAACATGACCACAATGCAGTATGTCTGGCACCTGGCCAATAACAAAATGATCCTGCTTTTCAGGAGCTATAGATACTCTGCTGCCGTAAATAGGAGAAAGATGTCTTCTTTTCATCATTTCCACCATTGCCTTAGTGGGCTCCTGATAAGATACACCAGGTATGGAGGCTACCAGATCATCGATAGACCTGCCATGATATATCATAAGTTTGACGCCATCAAGATCAACTACTGAAGGATTCCCCACAAATAACACATTCTCAGAGAAATCTGCCCGTATGTTTTCAGGCAGCATGGGCTGTGGCTCTGCTTGCCTCACAGCATCATGATTACCAGGAGATATTATTACTGTTATGTGTTTGGGTATCTCACTAAAATATTCTGCAGCCTTTTTATATTGTCCATATACATCCTGTATCTTTAATTCCATTTCCTGCCCGGGATAGATGCCTACCCCATCCACAAGGTCACCCGCAACAACAAGATAACGTACCTCTTTGGATAAATTGGCCATAGCTTCATTGTCAGTATCACCTTTGAGAAAATCAATAAAGCGATACCATTCTTCCTCTAAAAATGTGGAACTGCCTATGTGAACATCGGAAGTAAGAACAGCTTTGCCGTATGATCTTTTTCTTTCACCCAGAGTGTTAGGTAAATCCGGGATGGTGATCTTTTTAGCTATTAGCAGCTTACCATCGTTAGTAAGAGCACCAGTAATACCCACAACTTCATCCAGTACAAAGCGGCTGGCAAGTTCAAATAGCTCTTTATCAGCCATTCGTACCAGCACTGAGATAGAACCTGTAGTATCTTCAAGTTCTATCATCTTATGACCATTACTTGTATTTTTAATATCTGAAATCATACCGATAATAGAAATTTCATTCATATCCTTATCCATGCCCTCACGGCGCCCGCCGTTTTTATTACGGTACTTGTTCAGACTTTCTATGGGTCTTGAATTTAATCTGCCCCTTATCATCTCACTTAACCTGCTGTATCTATTCCTGAAAAACTGGACAAATTCCATATATTCTCCTACGCATGTGGAATTATCAGTAATATCCAGTAACACATCAACAGGATTATCAGACTGAGAACAGTTAAGAGGAGAGAACATTGGGGCAACTATTTTAGGAATAGGCTGATGGCTGGTAGAAAGACTTTCTTTTTCAGGTACTTCATTATTTTCTTGAATATTGTGTTCATTAATGTGTTCAACATCTACCACTAGCACTGAAGGGTCCATGTTCTTCAGGATACGATCTAAAAGGCTGTGTGGATCACAATGACAACATATCAATTCAACAGCATTTGGACTTATCTGATATCCTTCTTCCAGGAAAACGGTAATCACTTCGATCTGATTCATAGAGGATCAGGTATAGCAATTGTAAAACATTTTGATCACAGGTTTCAATCCCCGAGAACTCCAATGAGAGTAACGTGGTCTATATGCTATGTTGTTATATAGTTGTAATGGGAAGGAAGAAACTACTGTATAATTGTTATCTAAAAGCATCCGGTGAAATAATGGACCTAAAGGAAGGTATTAAAACTTTTCGACAAAGTGAGAATTTTTACATTTCCCTTGCCAGAGATATAGTATCTGTGGCTGCAGCTGTGCTATTGTTCTCAACCATCTCATACCTGATATTTGGGATGTGGACGCCAATGGTCGCTGTGGAATCCGGTAGCATGGAGCCACATATGAACATAGGGGACATAATTTTCATACAAAACATTGAAAGAACATCAGTAATAACAAAAGCTGATGCTGCCAGCGATTATGTATCATTTGGGGATAATGGAGATGTGATCTTATACAGACCATATGGCAGGGAAGATGTAACTCCTATAATCCATAGGTCAATGTACTTTGTGAAAGCAGGAGAAACTATGTGGGAGGGAGGACCAACAGCTCCTCATGATGGTTATATCACCAAAGGGGATAATAAGCAAACTAATATGGTATATGATCAACAGGGACAAATAAGCTATCTTACACCAGTAAAAGAAGAGTGGATCATAGGAATCGCCAGGTACCGTATACCCTACATAGGAAAGATAAGGCTGATGTTGCCTTTCTGATATGACTTTTTATCAGAAAACAACATCATAAATGCATTTGAGTGGTTATTACAGGTTTGAAATTTTCAAGCGGTATCAGCCTGTAGTCCTCAAAAAGCACACGCTGGGTACTGGACACAGGACCACTCAAAACTAATTCTTTTGTCCTTCCGTATCTACCCTTGCTTACTACAAGAGCATTAACGATACCTAGCATATCAAGTTCTGACATCAGATCGGTCACACGCCTCTGGGTAAGGATATCCATGTCCACATTTATACATAGCTGACGGTAAACATTGTACACTTCTCCGGTAGTAACGTTCTTGTAACCGTTATTTCTCAAATTTATAACTGCACAAAGCGCAAGTTTTGATTGTGTAGGAAGGGTCTTTACAACTTCTATAACGCGATCAACCTCTATTTTGTCCTGAGCCCTTCTGACATGTTCTTCCTGTACAAGGGGCTTCTTCTCGCGCTCAGCAAGTTCTCCTGCAACTCTTAAAAGATCCAATGCACGCCTTGCATCTCCATGTTCCTGAGCTGCAAAAGCTGCACATAAAGGAATAACAGTTTCCTCTAAAACACCATTTTTATAGGCTATTTCTGCTCTTTCCACTAAGATATCACTGATCTGATCAGCGTCATAAGGTGGAAAAATTATTTCCTCTTCCCCAAGAGAACTTTTTACCCGAGGATCCAAGAACTCAGTAAATTTAAGATCGTTAGAAACCCCGATCATGCTTACTTTAGCCTGCTTAAGATCCGAATTAGCCCTGGAAAGGTTATAAAGTACGTCATCTCCTTTTTTAACAAGTTTATCTATTTCGTCAAGAATTATAATAATAACCTGTTTTTTTGAATCAACAGCTTCCTTGAACTTTGCAAAAACCTGATCCGTAGGCCAGCCAGTCATTGGCACATCTTCTCCAAACTGCCTTGCCAGATTAGCAAGCAGCCTGTATTGTGTATCTATGACTTCACAATTAACATAAACCACGCTACATTGGACATTAAGCTGCTCACCTATTCTTTCCAGTTCCCTCCCTACATGACGTGAAGCTGCTGTTTTGCCAGTGCCTGTCTTTCCATAAATAAGAATATTTGAAGGAGTATCACCCCTAAGAGCTGAAACCAATATGGTCGCAAGACTGTTTATTTGTTCATCTCTATGCACTAAGGTGTCAGGAGTATATGTTGGCCTCAAAACCTCCTTATTGTTGAATATAGGTTCTGTTGCAAGTAATTCCTGAAACAGGCCATCCAAAGCTTTATTTTGCATTTTGATTACCATCCTACCACTGAAGACCTTGGACTCAACCTACAAACGTGAAGTAGCCTATGATTGGCCACCATATAAAGCAAAAGGTACTAAAAGAAGAAGACGTAAACTCTTCTATAACTCAGCACCCTTGCACAGAGAGGAAATACGTTGTAAGCAAGTGAATCCTTTATCTCATCCTTTTCTTCCATTGGCTACATTGGAAATTAGGGTTATTAACGGTTATGGTGATTACCCCTTTGTTTCCATTGCAAAAATTTATAAAAATAATGTACTGCACAAAAATAGCTATCAGGTGACTTTGTAAAAATTGGATAATTAAAAGCATATATTTAGTTGAGCATTTCAATTGGAGTTAAAAATCCGAAACCCCTTTATTTCCACTGGAGGGTTTATAAAAGAGAGAGACCCTATTATTTCCACTGGAGTCCATGGAAAAAAAATTGGTGAACAATTTTAATTTAATGGAAAAAAAAGCCTATGCTAATTATAGGCATTATATTATTTAAATCTTCCTCTAACCATGAGTGAAATAAATGTTTTCAAATTTTCAATAATGCTCCAGTAGAAACCATGGGGTTCCTTTGTCCGCAGAAAACCGAAATCATACTCATTCCATAAAATCAATCAACATAAAATCAGTCAAATTCCTGTGCAATAATTGAAACATAATAGTTTTAAACATGCCCGTTATTTTAACAGCAAATGCAGGAACATGGACAAAACTGGGAAGATGTTAAGTCTTCTTTGATACAAGCAAGATCAAAAGATATTCCTTATGAAAAAGTACTCAGTTCCATGTGCACTTATCCTCATCCAGTTGCAGTTGAAGCTTATAAGATGTTCATTGAATCTAATATGGGAGATTATGGTCTTTTCATGGGAACATATGAACTTGAAAAAAATGTCTTAGCTATGCTTGGAGATTTATTACATAATTCCCGTCCTTACGGTTATCTCACAACAGGAGGAACTGAGTCAAATATCCAAGCTGTGAGAGCTATGCGTAACTCTTGCAAATCTATTAAGGACCCAAATATTATAGTACCTGCATCAGCACATTTTTCTTTTGATAAGATAGCTGATATTCTGCAAATAGATGTACGTAAAGCTCGGGTGCTTTCTGATCTTGCTGTGGATACTAAACACGTGTTATCTCTTATAGATAAAAATACAGTTGGACTCGTTGGTATTGCAGGTTCCACCGAGTTTGGTCAGGTAGATCCAATTTCCAAATTATCCAAAATTGCTATGGATAACAGTATTTTTCTTCATGTGGATGCAGCTTTTGGAGGCTTTGTCCTCCCTTTTATCAGCGGGCATCCGTCTTTTGATTTCTCTCTTCCTGGTGTGACTTCAATCGCAATAGATCCTCATAAAATGGGTATGAGTACTATTCCTTCAGGAGCTTTGCTTTTCAGAGAAGAAAAAATGATGGATTCTTTGAGAGTAGATACCCCATATTTGACTATCAGTAGCCAGTGCACTCTTACCGGTACTCGCAGTGGAGCTTCGGTGGCTGGAACATACGCTGTAATGAGGTATTTAGGTAAGGAAGGTTATCGCCAAATTGTTGACAGATGCATGAAATTAACTCATCTGCTTTTAGAACAAGTTAAAAAGATCGGAGTTAATCCTGTTATCGATCCCGTGATGAACATTGTAGCTTTATCGATATCAGAACCTAAGAAGATACGCAAGGAATTAGCCACTCAATTTGGTTGGCAAGTTTCTATAACAAAACACCCATCTTCTATAAGGCTTGTTGTTATGCCTCATATGACAGAAGAAAATATAATAGCTTTTGTCCAGGACTTAAAAACAGTCTTAAACAGCTAAAAATAGTTGGAAAACTTTAAAGACCTGACAATACAGACTGACAATACAGAGTCTGAAAGCTGGGATTTTTGACGGGACCGGTAACATGTCTTGAGAAACTAACGGATTTAATGCTCTCATAACAGCATTTTAAAGACCCAAGCCATGTTCCGGTTAAGCATTGAGGGGATGGATTAAATATTGGGAATTGATGATACCTGGCCTTGAAGCTTGTAAGGCGTGTGTTCATCAATCCCTGTATAATACTGAGTAATTCTCCAGAAGATATAAAGAAATACCAAGCTGGGTGAAAGTATTAAATTGGCAACAAGCTAATAAGATAATAATAAATATGAATATATCAGACAAGGTTAACCATGAAAACATCATTTCAAATAGGGAAAATTTTCGGCATACCAATCAAATTACATATTACTTTTTTGTTCATACTGCCTGTCTTCGCCTTGGTATTTGCCACAAATCCTGCTCCCTTTGGCTTTCAGGATCAGGCCACTCCATTGCTGAACTATCTGCTATCCTTTACAACTACTGTCCTTCTGTTTTTCTGTGTGCTTCTTCATGAACTAGGGCATTCACTTGTAGCTCAGAGATATGGCGTAGAAATAAAAGACATAACGTTGATGCTCATTGGTGGTGTTTCGTCGATGGAAGAAATACCCAGAAATCCATCTCAAGAGCTTAAAATGGCCTTTGCAGGTCCCCTTGTGAGCATAATGATTGGTTTTACCATTTTCCTAGCCAATTTTCTAGTGGCTTCCCTGATAGCTTCTTACGCAGCAACACCTATTTACATGATGTTCAACATCCTGAGTTCTATAAACATAGTTCTGGGTCTTTTTAATCTCCTGCCAGCATTTCCGATGGACGGCGGGCGTGTTCTCAGAGCATGGTATGCTAAAAGGATGAACTATGTACAAGCTACGCACTATGCTGCTTCTGTAGGAAAGATCTTTGCTTTTCTTATGGGAATAATCGGCCTTTTCTCTAATCCCTGGCTGATATTAATAGCTTTTTTCGTTTACATAGGAGCTTCCGAAGAAGACAGGTCTACAACAGTTACCGTAACTCTCGAAAAATACTCAGTTTCTGATGTAATGAGTCCGGAAGTCACATCAGTGTCCCCATATATGAACATTGAAGATCTATTACATTTTATGTTCGAGCACAAACACATGGGGTACCCTGTTATGGAAGGCAATTATTTAAAAGGGATTGTCACGTTAAGTGATGTACATAAAGTCCCTTCTCTTGAAAGAGCAGTCTTGCAAGTAAGAGATATTATGACCACTACTGTTATTTCATTGACTGCGGACGCTAAAGCTTCAGAGGCTTTCAAATTGATGATGTCAAATAATATAGGAAGAGTACTAGTTGTAGATTCTAATGGTTCTGTGATGGGGATTCTCTCCAGAACAGATCTTATGAGGGCAATGATGCTTTCTAATGAACAGTTGTAACCATGGAAAATAATATAATAAACATAAAAACATTTAAAAAGCTAGTGATATTTGTTCCATCAAATCATTTGTGAGGTGTATTGTGAAAAACCCAGTTAATGAAAAAGATAGAACTATTTCTGATCCCCTCATCAGTATTACTTCTTCTTCAGATCTATCAGTTTATGATTCGAACTCTTCCAGTAATTCAGGAACCTTCATAACCGACACATGTCCCCCTGAAAACCAGCAGAGTAGTTATAATCTGTCATCTCCTTCTTCAGGAGAGCATGGTTCAAAAATTGAGCCTTCGAGGATAATCATTATAGGTACAGCCCATGTATCTGAAAAGAGCGTTGCAGAGGTCAATGCAGCTATAGAAAGGGAAAAACCTGATATTGTTGCTGTAGAGCTGTGCAAACCCCGTTATGATAGTCTCAAAGGCAAAACCACTGAAACTGAGGTTCCTATCAAGGAGATCCTCAAAGGCGGCAAGATATATCAGTACATGATACATATGCTGCTGGCCCATGTGCAGAAAAAGTTCGCTGATGAGATGGGAGTCCAGCCTGGTGCCGAGATGATCAAGGCAATAGATGCTGCTGAAGCACATGGGGCACGAATAGCGCTCATTGATAGGGATGTACAGGTCACTTTGCAGAGATTCTGGAGCAAAATGGGCTTCATAGAGAAATTAAAGATGCTTGCAGGTCTGATAGCAGCAGTTCTGGGTATAGGTGGCACTAAGGACATCGATATGGACACGATCACGAACCAGGACATAGTCACAATGCTTGTGGAAGAGTTCCGTGGTACTTCTCCTAATGCTGTAAAGGTGCTTATAGATGAAAGGGATGCCTATATGGCTTCCAATCTTATAAGGCTTGCATCTGGTGGCGGAAAAAAGATCATTGCTGTAGTAGGTGCAGGTCATAGGGCAGGAATACAGAACTATCTGTTGCACCCTGAAACCCTCCCGCGCCCGGGATCAGTAGAGGTGCTCCCGAAGAAAAGGTTCAGTTTCTTTAAGATTTTTGGCCTTATAATGCTAGTTATTCCTCTTGCAGCCTTTGCTCTATTGCTCATTTCAGGTGTTTCTCTAAAAACCCTTGGTATAGTGTTCATCTGGTGGTTTCTCATCACCGGAGGTTTAAGTGCCCTGGGCACTGCGTTGGCACGAGGCCATCCTTATTCGGTACTAACATCCTTTTTAGTGGCCTGGATGACCACTCTTAATCCAGCTGTGGCTGCTGGATGGTATGCAGGGCTCAGAGAAGCTAAATATCGCAATCCTACCACAAGGGATCTGAAAAATCTCGTGGAAGCCGAATCAATGAAAGATATGATGAAAAATAATTTTTTCCGTGTCCTTCTTGTGACATCTCTGGCCAATCTGGGAGCTATGGCAGGAAGTATCGTGGGTGCCTATGTAATACTCCAGATACTGGGGATTGAAGCAAAGGATTTCCTTGAGTCCGCATTGCATGCAGGCCTGACCGTAATAGGTCTATGATATTTTTTTTAAAAAAAGAAAAGTTCAGCTTCAGCCTCAGAAGAGGTCGTGAAGTCTGAACTGGTATTTTCCGAGTTTTCCGCCGTAGTTACCTGCAGTGATCTTCTTAACACCAGGAACTGTTACAGCTGCCTTGATACCAACGGCCATTGCTTTCTTAATGGCTTCTTCACTGACACCATTGATAACGATCTCGTACACTGATTTCACATCTGCCGGGATCTCTGTGTCAGGTACCTTGTCTCTGATGGAAGGACAGTACTTCTCGTTGGCTGTGGCCTTCATGAACTTGGTATACTTGTTAGAACCTGCCTTGGAACCGCTGGCAACAATACCTCCCGGGAAAGGAGTTATGGTACCTTCAAGCTCCTTAATAGCGTCAACAGCAACCTCTGCGGCTGTCAGAGCACTCATCTGACTGTCTCCCAGGATGAAGAAGTTACCACCGGCGATACCGGATACCGCACCAATGTTCTCTTCCACAAGGAAGTCTCCTTCCATAAGGGGTATGCTGTGCATCTTGCGCCCCGCGATCTCTTTCTGGGACTCCATACCATCACCGAAGAACTTGAGCTTGAAGCCTACATTGAACTGTTTCTCAGCTTCTGGCATACCATTGAACACTGCAGTAGTGGGGGCGGTCAGAACACACTGTCCGAGCCTCTCCAAGAGCTGATGTTCCAGAATATCGAACTTGAAGGTGCAGATCTGGATGTACACACCGGGTCTGCCATCTGGTGTCTCGTCGCATGTTGCGAATCTTTCGATACCTGCTTCTGCAGGACACATGATAACGGAAGTACCAAAGCCTGTTGCTTCAGTAGCTGCTACCTCTGCCCAGCGTTTTGTTGCTGCTGTGATCAATACTCTACCTATCTTGATAGGAAAGGCCTCTGCAAAAGTGTCCTCTATTTCGACGCCATTGATTTCCATAGTGATCCCTTTTGATATTTCTGAAAGATCTATCCGGTTCATATCCAGATGATGATTCCTGTTAACAGGAAGCAGATACTAAAAGTATCTCTTAGTAGAATAAAGTTGCAGTACATATAATCTTCGAGTATGGACAAACTTTTTACAGCAATTACTGGTGATAATATATCTTTTTAATCTATTGACAGGAATTTTGCATTGATGGCTACGATGATAGTGCTCAGGGACATGAGTACAGCCCCCGCAGCAGGAGATAGCATCACTCCTTGCTCATAAAGTATGCCTGCAGCAAGGGGTATTGCCACTACATTATATCCTGTGGCCCAGAACAGGTTCTGCAACATCTTCCTGTAAGTAGCCCGGGAAAGACTGACAATGGAAGCAACATCCTTTGTATTGCTTTTGACCAGTATTATATCCGCAGTTTCCACTGCAATATCAGTACCCGCACCTATGGCAATTCCTATGTCTGCCCTGGCAAGGGCAGGAGCATCGTTCACGCCATCTCCTGTCATGGCAACCACAAGACCTCTTGATTGCACCTCTTTTACCTTGGCGGCTTTTTCCTGTGGCAGCACCTCTGCAAAGTATTCATCAAGTCCTGTTTCCTCAGCAACCCATCTTGCAACCTGTTCATGATCACCGGTAAGCATCATACATTTGATCCCCATTTCTTTAAGGGCCTTAACAGCCTGTTTTGCTTCGGGTCTGATAATATCGGCCAATGCAATGGCACCTTTCACTTTTCCCTCGATCATTACGTAAACAACTGTCTTACCTTGTAATATGAGCTTGCTTACAATTTCATTTTCGATGATGATACCCTGTTCCCTCAGGTATCCAGGACTGACCATCTTCACCTCTTTTCCTTCCACAATTCCCTGGGCTCCTTTTCCGGGAATGGACAGGAAATTATCCACTTTATATACATCTTCCACAGATGCTGCTATACCCCTGGCGATCGGATGTTCCGAGTTAGCTTCCACAGATGCTGCATATTTCAATAATTCTTCTTCTTTTATCGTAGTGTCCAAAATAATTATCTCTGTCACACCAAACTTGCCAGTGGTCAACGTACCGGTCTTGTCAAAGATAATGGCATTCAGGTTACGTGCGTTCTCGAAGGCCACACGGTTCCTGATAAGCAGGCCATTACGAGCTGCGACTGCGGAGGATATGGCAACTACAAGGGGTATTGCAAGACCCAGGGCATGAGGACATGTTATTACCATTACCGTAACCGCTCTTTCCAGAGCGAACGCGAGGTCCATATCCATCAACTGTGACCACACCAATAAAGTGATAGTTCCACCCGTAAGAGAAATGATAGTAAGCCACTTGGCTGCTCTGTCCGCCAGCTCCTGGGTATGTGATTTGCTTTCCTGGGCTTCTTTGACAAGTGCAACCACCTGAGAAAGAAAAGATTCAGCCCCAGTTTTTTTAACTTCGATGGTTATGGCTCCTTCACCATTGACAGCCCCTCCAATGACCTCATTACCTTTCACTTTACTGACAGGCTTCGATTCTCCAGTGAGCATGGCTTCGTTAACAGATGTATCTCCATGAATTACGACCCCGTCTGCAGGGATCTTCTCTCCGGGTCTTACAAGAAGTATATCACCGGTAACGATCCCTTCCAGAGGGATATCCCTCACATTTCCCTTCTCATCAACCTTATGGGCATCAGCCGGCAGCAATCTGGCCAGTTCTTCCAGTGCTTTGGAAGCTCCCATCACAGAACGCATCTCAAGCCAGTGGCCAAACAGCATGATATCTATAAGTGTTGCCAGTTCCCAGAATAAGATCATCCCCATCAGGCCAAAAACAACCAGACTACTATAAATATATGCTACTGTTATAGCAACAGCTATCAGGGTCATCATACCGGGAGCATGCGAAATCAGTTCTTGCCTGATACCCACAAGGAAAGGGCGGCCACCGTAGAAGAATATAACTGTGGAAAGCAGGAAC
>NZ_JBFXHJ010000057.1:0-13603 GCF_050177135.1 Methanomethylovorans sp. | reverse complement strand
CAGTTCTCCTTTTGGTACAGTTCCAAGAGCAGTGCCGCAAATAGTAAGTTCATCATGGGTGTCAATATCCCCTCCTATGACCGCAGTATCGTATTCCCTGGTACAGTCCCTCATGCCTCTTGCTATCTCTTCCACAAAACTGACATCTGTGTCACGTGGAAGACCTATAGCAGCCAGTAAACCCGTTGGTCGGGCACCCATAGCGGCAATATCACTAAGGTTGACTGCTGCCGACATCCACCCGATCTGCCAGGGACTCATCTGCTTGGGAAAATCTGTCATGCGGTGCAGCATATCCGTGGTAACTACGAGATATGAACTTTCATTTATATCGATAACTGCACAGTCATCAGCACCTGCGCCTGAAATAACTCCATCCGGCAGTTCATGGAATATAGTAGAAAGGATTGATATAAGGGGTCTTTCCCCAAGCTGTGAAACTGGTATATAGTTCATAGGATATCATTCAGTGTTTGAAAAAATTTTATAAATAAACCAGACAACTTTTATTTAATTGTATGTGTCATAGACATTCATCCAATATAATATTTAAGGCTTCCACACCTTCTACAGATCATGGCTTTCAATAAAAAGGATTACAGGGTTATCGTTTCCTGTGTACCTGGCGGCCTATTACAAATACAATAGTAATTAGAACGGAAAGCACTATTGCAATTGGAAGCAGATATCCCACCAGGATCACCATAGCTCTGACAGTTGACACAAAACCTTGTACTGAACTGGAAAGAGCATCCCTCATGCCCCAGGAATGTGTGATAGGTGTTGGTTCTGTTACTCTGATATTGATCGTAGCGAGATCTATCCTGTTGTCCAGATACTGCAACCTTCCAGTAAGACTATCTATTTCTCCACGCACCCTCTCAAGTTCTTGTTCTACGCTGAGCACTTCTTCGACGGTATTGGACATATTAAGGATCTCAGTCAGGCGTTTTTCCTGCTTTTGCAGATTGTTGAGCCTTGCTTCCAGGTCTATGTATTCCTCTGTTACATCAGTACCTGTTATACTTTTAGAACTAAGGTCACCCAGATTTTCAATATCTTTCACAAAAGCAGTATAATTTTCTGAGGGGATCCTTACTGTAACATAGCCCTCCTGACGAGGAGTACTATCATATGAAAGATCATACACAGAAGAACTGGATACATAACCTCCTGCTGCTGTTGTCATTGTAATTATATCGTCTACAGTCCTGGATGCATTGTCCACTTCTATAGACATCTCTACACTCGTAATGGTCTTCCTTTCAGAAACGTAAACTTCAGAAGTGACATCTTCCGCGAGCATTTCATCACTCGCATATTCGTATGATACACTGTTCTTAGAAGCAGGGTACACGGTGACCTGAGGGGATTGAAGTGATGACTCTGTGCTCATTTGAGATATACAGCCTGCAACACTTGTTCCTATGAAGATCAATAATACAACCAGCAGCTGATAGGTTCTTTTCATGCGATTAACTCCAACACTATATTGTATGGAGTCTGGCGCATAAAAAAATTATGTAAGCTTCAAATGAATTCGAAGTTAACCCGTTCATTGCCTGCTTCTTTTGTCCTTATCCAGACATTATGCAGGAAAGGATATGCAGCTTTAGCCATCTCAAGTAATTCTTCTCTTGTAAAAGGCTTTATGTCCCTTAAGTTCTCAGACATTGCATTTTCAGGCAGTCCCTGTTGTATCACATAGGCTATATCTTTGTCCTTAATATAAGAGGATAAAAACCGACCTATAGCAGCAATGTCTTCCTTGCTGCCCACAAGGCCGGGTATAACAGTAGTTCTTACTTCCAGATGTGAATTACTCTTGGAAATAAGATCAAGGCTCTTTGCGATATTTCCTATCACTTCCTCTGGTTTCAGATTAAGGTTATATTCATCACATCCAATGACCTTACCGTAAGATATAGGGTCGTTCATAGGAGCCTTGATATCCAGGAAAAAACCGTCCACTAATGATTCCTTTAGGAGTTCTTCAATAACCTGTGGATAGAAACCATTGGTGTGTATGCCGACAAGCAACCCCTTTTTCTTAGCAAACCTTGACAGTTCCTTCACAACGTTTTTTTGTAGAAGGGGCTCTCCGCCGGAAATTACGAGACTGCTTATAAATGGGATGGAACTTTCAATTTTATCCTTCAGGACCTTCAATTCAACAAGGTCGGATCCTGTCAGGATCTCATAGTTCTGGCAGTAGGGGCAGCGGAAAGGGCATCCTCTTAAAAAGAGAACTACTGCCGCTTTCCCATGCCAGTCTACCGTCGAAATGGGTATGTATGAGCCGTAATTGGCTTTCATTACACCACTATCAGGCTATGCCAGCTACCTTATATCTCTTCCTGTCTGCCAGTTCCTGCTTCTTTGCAGCATTCCAGCCGCTGACAGATTGGATATATCCTGTGACCCTGGACATCTGTTCAACATTGGAAGAACCACAGTTCTCACAGACATCCTTAAGACCGGACATCATGTGGAAATCGTTCAGACAGATCGTCATGTCCTTGGTGAAGGTGAAATATCCTACTTGTGTGTTCTTTGCAATGTTCATGGCAAATTCCTTCAGACCCTTTGGGTCCGGTGAACCTTCTCCCAGCCAGATGTGACAGATGTTGCCTCCATCCACTATGGGGAAGAACACATGTTCTATCTTTATCCTGTCAGCAAGGGATATGTCAGCACCTGGTGGCACATGAGTCCCATTGGTATAATAGATGGGAAGGTCATGTGTGTCCTTTATCTTTGCCAAGGCCGTTTCCAGATCACCCTGCACGACCTGCTTTGCACTATCTGCATATTCCTCATGCAACAGGTCGGATACAGCGAACCTCTGACCTGTGGTCTCTGCAGGGGTCCTTGCAAGTGCTATCTCGATCCCATGCTTCTGGCCCAGCTCACGTGCATACATCTCAAGTTCCGTCATAACTCTTATCGCGAACTTGAAGGCAGCCTTTGACTCATATACCTGGTTACCTGTGTGGTACTGCACCATCTCGTTTATGCCCACGACACCTATGGTATATACCAGTGAGTCTATATCCACTGCTATTGAGCCCTTCTTACCGGTCATCGGGTCCTTTGGACGCTGGGTCGCAAAGGGCATCCGTTCATTCTCTATAATACTCTCCATCCACTGTCTTTTGGTTGCAAATATCTTGATCGCCTGGTCCATCAGGCTCTTGAGATCTGCAAAGAGGGCCTTATCATCACCGTTCGCTCTGTATGCAGCCCTTGGGCAATTCAGTGTAACTACCTGCCATGAACCCATGGAGAAGTGTTTACCATCCTTGAAATGAAGTTTGTCATCAAAGCTGTCATCTGCATCTGCATTAGCAGAGAACTGATATGCGCAGCACTGGTAACATGAGATACCTTCTCCGGCCCCTCTGTACTCAGGAAGCTGATTATCAAAGTAAGGTGTACCGAACTTCGCAGCCAGCTCGAATGCCAGGGTGTACAGGCCATCATAGGTGGGAAGCTCCGGATGAGCACGGTTGAACATCTCGTCCTCCTGCATGAAATCCGGTTCAATGGAGATCTCAGGTTTAGGGAAGTTAAACGGCTTACCCCAGTTATCTCCCTGAAGCATCACGTTCATGAGGGCTGCAAATCCCAGCCTTACCTCACGTTCGAACTCTCCATATGTGCGCCTGACAGTACCATTGGTGCCATCATGCACTTTGCCTTTGTAAACTACGGGGAGATCTTTCCAGAGCTTGGGCACACCTGGAGACAACTGCACTGAGGAGAAGACAACCTGGCCTCCCCGGGCCACCATCATCTGTGTCATCTCGTACACGAACATCTGCATAAGCTGTTCGATATCCTTGTAGCTCTTGCCTTCGAAGTAAGGTGCAAGGAATGTCAGGAAATTATAGAACCCCTGTCCACCGGCGAAGTTGGTCTGAGCGCTGCCCAATGCTTTTACTGCGTGCAGGATGGCAACCTCTGCCTTCATGGCCGGGCCTGCAACACTGGCTTTGGCACCGGACCCGTCGGGCATGAGACCGTAGTAGAAGAAATACCTCAGGTCCCAGTCCTGACAGAAGGCACGTGTGCCCAGATATTCAAGATCGTGAATATGCAGGTCGCCGTTAAGGTGCAGGTCCGCAAGTCTGGGTGGCAACAGCAGCAAATACTGCTCTTTGGAGATCTTGTCTGCTTTCTTCTTGTGCGATGTTTCGGCATTCTCCTGCAGATTTGCATTATCCTTTGCTTCAAAACCTGAACCAAGGTCGATCTCGCAGGCATCATATACAGGAGTACCCACTCTGGTGGATACATTTCTCCATTCCACATGTCCGCGCTCCAGCAGGATCATATTCACCATTTCCCTGATGAGTGGGCCTGAAAGGAACTTGAGGTCCAGCTGCCTTATGCGCCTCTCGGTATCCTTTGCAATTTCCTGGGCTTCTTCTCTGCTTATACCTGATTTGTTGTGGAACCTTGCGGCAAGCCCTGTTTCCTTCATCAGCTGATTGACCACTATATTACGGTCCCAGTCCACCATGTGCCCGTCAGTGGTACGCACTTTTGGCATTACGGATATGGAATGACCATCAAGGGTCCTTTGTACGGCCTGCTTTTGAGGAAGTGTCATGTCCTCCTGAACAATACCCATGAACTTAAGCCTTTTGTCACTCCCTTCAACTTCTTTTTCCTTCTTATCCTGTGTACCAATGATGCATGTATCCATTATCCAATCTCCTTCCGATCAAAGTAAATTTTCAAGCGTTTCTCTTTTTACTTCCATTCCATTGAACAGCTCTTCATGAGTGAGAAACTCTTCATCTATCTGCAATACAGGAGCTGTAAGGGTGAACACTCCATTGACCCTCAGTTCTGTGAGAGCTTCAGGAGTGGACATATCAGTGGTCTTGAAAACCACGCCGCTCTCTTTAAGAGCCCGTTTGAGCATTTCACATTTGGGGCAGGTTTTTGTTGTATATATAATGACTTCAGGCATTTTTCTCGCGTCCATTCTACTTTATTATTTTACTTATATATAATTAAGTTATGAGTAGGCGTTACCTGTGTCCATTTAAAAAACACAAGCAGAAAAGCCTTCTCAATAACTTTGATCTCTCGTTTGAAGGTAAATTATAGAAATGATCTATGGATTAATAACGGTTTTTCACAGCACATTTACATACATAAAAATTACAACTGGTAACAAATATGGTTAGTAAAGACTCTGCAGAGAGGCTGTTAGTTACCAGATATGATCACAATACGCCTTTACAAAAAGATGATATAAATTATCCCCGTATAGCAAGTAATCTCAAGAGGTGTTTACATAGATTCACATTTAGCATCTGGCTGCAAATCACTCGACGACCTCCTTGAAGGAGGATTGGAAGCTGGAGTTGTGACCCAGCTTTTTGGAGAAGCTGGCAGCGGCAAAACAAATCTGTGTCTTCAGCTTGCCATAAGATGTGTCAGGCAAGACAAGAAGGTCATAATCATCGATACTGAAGGTATTTCTCCCAGCAGGTTCAGACAGATAGCAGGAGAAAGAGCAAAGGAAATAGCTCAGCAGATAATAATCTATGAACCTCATAACTTTGAAGAACAACATGCTGCGGTAAGAGAACTTGAAAAGGTCATCAAAGAGAACATAGGTCTTATTATAGTAGACTCTGCTACCGCCTTTTACAGATTTGAACTGGAGCAGGATGATTCTGCCCTAAGGGCAAGGCGTGAGCTTGGCAGCCAGATAGGTTTCCTGCACAGCCTTGCAAGAAAATATGGCATTGTGGCGGTCATAACCAATCAGGTATACACAGATATCCCTTCAGGTATTCTGCGCCCTGTTGGCGGCAATATAATAGAGCATATATCCAAGACCATTATTCAGTTAGAGCGCCTCGGTGATGGAAAACGGCGGGCAGTTCTCAGGAAACATCGTTCTCTTCCGGAAGGCATAAGCTGTGAGTTTACCATAACTTCCGAAGGCGTTGAATGATCGGTCTGAATACTTTGTCATATTCTGGCAATAGTGATATAACCTGTATGGCCTACCCCGCCTGTTCCTGGCCTTGTGCCTCTCTCTGATACTGATAACGGCCTTTCGATGCATTCTATTGTCATAACATCCCAGGGACCTGATGCATCCAGTGCTTTGCGTATTGCGATGGTCTGTTCTATGAAGGGGGAATATGTTACCACAAAACCGCCGGGTACAAGCACCCTACGTACCTTTGGAACGACTTCCGGGGAATTAACGGTGTCAAGGGTAACGACATCGAACTTTTCTTCTATTTTGTCGATCTCTTCAACTATATTGCCACAACGCACTTCCACATTATCCAGGCCGGCTTTTGAAATATTGCTACGTGCGAGGTTTGCGAAATTCTCTTTTATCTCATAGGTGATGACCTTCTTTACTATGGAGCCAAGGTACATGGATAGAATACCGGACCCAGTTCCTGCATCCAATACCACATCATTCTTACAGATCCCGGTGTATGCGATGACCATGCCTATATCCTTGGGCATCATGGGCGCACCGGAGCGTTGTGCATGCCTGAACATATCCGGCATACGAGGTTTCTGCACAATGAACTCCTGGCCCTTGTGAGAACATATCCTATCACCCGGGGAAAGCCGAAAAAGCTCTGAGAGCTCGATAATACCAAAATCGCTGTGGAAAGCATCCTCAGAAACGCATACTATGAACTCTCTTGGCTTCTCTTTGAGGAAAGTCCTCAACAGCACCATTTCTCCATTTTCCATAAATAGCTCCTAGATATGTTTTGAAGGCGCATATCTTGCCATGGACATGGTCACCATGTCCTTGGGAATAGAGTGTTTATTTATCAAGACATAGCTCTCTATCTGCTTGAATTCCGAAGCATAAGACCCTGCGATCTTGCGCGCATATTCCGCACCTTCATGCGTGAGCACGTACTCGTATCTCTGTCTGTATCTGCCATTCTTTTCATAATATCTCAGATCCTCATCTACTATGCCCATAGCAACAAGCACCTGTATATCCTCGAAGGCTTTGTCACTATATGGGAACCCATATCTTTCATGGAAGTCATACTCGAAAAGATTCTTCAGCGAAGCATGATCGCTGAACTGAAGTATGGTACGGTACAGCCAGGTAATATGCCTGAGCCGTGGCACTGAGATGAAACCGGTTTCTTCCTTCTTAAAGATATTGTATATTGCGTAGAAAAGCAGTATTATGCCTTCTATGGGAAGATACTGTTCAGCACGAATAAAACCCAGAAGCCTGGGGGATAGTTCATCCACAATTTTATGCATCTGAGCGGAAACCACTGATCCATCTATCCCTGCGACAGCATCGGGATGTGCAAATGTCGTAAGTGAAAGCTGTCTTGAGATGGATCTGACAAGTCCGTTGGCCAGGGCTGATTCATCATAGAAGAAACTTTCTTCATCCCCTATCAATACTCTCATGCTTTTGGGAACGCCCGATGCTACATCCAGGTCTGCCAGCACATCTCCCAGTTCCCGGGCAAGACGTGATTCGAATTTCATCTTAGCCACACCATGGCGGGCAATGGTTGCAAGTGCCATCCTTGTGGAAGGCCTGAGCCTCTTCTGGCTGAACCTTGCAACAGGTATATACAGCCTGCCATCCCGGAGGTCATCAAGTAGCCGGAGAGATCTTTCAGCTGCATGTGACCTGATGAAACCAAGCAGGTCGTGGTCGTTGTATTCGGTGAAAAAGCGAATTACCTCGTCCTTTGCAGCTTCTGTTCCAGACACATTTCTGAAACGCTCAAGTGCATCCTCAAGGGAGTAAAGCAGCATCACCCTGGCGGCCTGGGTCTTCGGATTGTGTATGACGGCAGTATAATGATGAGCTCGGGATATTAACATGGATTCTGCAGCTGTGAGTGCCATTTCATTACCATAGTCCGAGCCTTCCGGACTTCCCAACACGACATTCCCGTCCTTGATGAGGAGGCTGTCGATTATCTGGTCAACATCGATGAGCCCGAAGGATACGCCTGTATGGTAGGAATCCCTCAGGAGGAAATCTATTCTGTCAGCATCCACGTCACCTGCTATTATTTGGGCGAGGTACGGCTTGGATATGGCACATGCGTCACCTGTAGCTATATTTGCGATCTCATCAAAGAAATAAAAAGGATCTGTACCAAATTCCGACTCCGTGTACCTTGCAATGAAATTGTCCTGTGGCAGCATCCTTATGATGTCCCTTGAGAAAGCTTCGTGCTTTATGAACTTCCTGTCTTCGACCATTGGCTGCAACTGAGGATTGCGCTTAAGAACATTTTCAACTGCATGGGAGTAGGCAGAATGACCTACATCATGCAATAGACCTGCAATCCTTATCTTGCGTATATCCCCTTCCTCAAGGGAAAGCGACTGGCCGATGACAGATGCCATATGCATGGTGCCGATGCTGTGCTCGAAACGGGTGTGATTGGCACCGGGATAGACATGGTCAACTAACCCAAGTTGTTGTATGTTCCTGAGCCTTTGGACATGACGCGTGTTCAGAAGCATCTGCTCGAACTCATCAAGGATGATGGTCTTGTGCACAGGGTCATGTATTATGAGGGGTTTTTGCATTGGATGATATTAGGAGAAGAGGATATATAAATGGAAAGGGAAATGCGATCTTAAATGCCTGATCATGTCTTATCAGCCACTTTATACCCTTAACCGCCCAATACAATAGTTATCGCTGCGATCGACATGCCTATGACCGTAGTGCCAAAGCCTGATCTCACCTTGCCGTAAAGGTCCTTTTCGTATGTCCTGTAGTAGCCGGTGATGAACAATAGCAATATTCCCAGCAGATTGGACATTGCAAGTGCATGGATCAGCTTGTCGGCCAGAAAGAATGGCAGGACAACTATGATTCCTGAGGCTGTGGATATCAGGGATGTGCCCAAGATTATATTAAGTGCGTCCCGGGTAGATACTGTTTCTTTTTTCCCGGTTGCTGCAAGGTGCAATGTAAGATCTCTGTATAATTCAAGCCTCTTTTCTTCAGAAATATTACTAATAATCGTATTTTCAAGCTGTTCGCTAATCAGGGGAATTGCAGCCTCTCCTTTCAGGTCGGACTTGCATATATCTATTATATTGTTCTCTATTCCGAGATTATAATTTCTCTCCCATATATAGAATGAACCATCAGCGATCCCCCATGCAATGCAGCAGAAAAGCGCAGAATATATTATAGGGAAGTATGATCCCACTGGTATGGCAATGTAAGTCCTAAGAACACTGGTAAAGGTCATTGCGATGATCACTGCATAGATAACCTCAGCTCCTGTCCAGTACTTGCCAATGTAGTTGGAAAGATGCATATTTTCTCCTCAAGTGATTGATTATTTATTACGATATTTAATATATTTATTACATAGGATAAGATAAAAAAGAATAAGTTTCCCAGGAAGAATATCCGACTCCAATAAACATATCCCACCCGTGACTTGCGGGCACGGTCTTCGGGCTTGCCGACCAATATACCAACCTTCACATTTTTATCCTCCTTTGCACCTTTACAAAGCAGATACCATGAGGACCATAGACTGGAATGATGAATCAAATGCAATAGTAATGATCGATCAGACTCTGCTTCCATCAGAATACAAAGTGATAGAATGTACGACTCTCGCATCCCTGTGTGAGGCCATCATGTCACTCAGGGTGCGCGGAGCTCCGGCTCTCGGGGCTGCGGGCGGATATGGCATGGCTCTTGCAGCCAGGCTTAGTAGTGCCAAGAACATGGATTCATTGCTAAAAGACATGCAAGTAGCGGCAAAGACCATAAAGGCTACAAGACCCACTGCCGTTAATCTTGCATGGGGGGTTGACAGGATATTGCATGCCATCAACGATGCGTATGACCTGAAAGGAATAAAAAATGTGGCACTCTCGGAGGCAAAAAGGATGGCAGACGAGGATGTTGTCAAGAACAGAAAAATAGGGGAAAATGGTGCCAGATTGCTGGAAGATGGCGATGTGGTGCTTACTCATTGCAATGCCGGCAGGATGGCCTGTGTGGACTGGGGTACAGCTCTTGGCGTGATACGCTCGGCGGTTGAAGACGGTAAGCAAATACAGGTAGTAGCATGCGAGACCCGCCCACTTAACCAGGGAAGCAGGATCACTGCCTGGGAGCTGATGCAGGATAATATCCCTGTCACCCTGATAGCGGATTCGATGTCAGGCCACTTGATGAGAAAAGGGGTTATTAACAAGGTCATAGTGGGAGCTGACAGGATAACAGGCGATGTGATCTTTAACAAAATTGGGACATATACCCACTCCGTGCTTGCAAAGGAGCATGAGATACCCTTCTATGTAGCTGCGCCTTTGTCCACCTTTGATCTTGAAGGATGGGAAGAAACCGTACCGATAGAACTAAGGAACGAAGATGAGTTGCGTTTCTGTAATGGAAAAGCAATAGCCCCTAAAGATGTAAAGGTGTATAATCCGGCATTCGACGCAACACCTATGGAGAATATCACTGCCCTTATCACAGAAAAAGGCGTATATTATCCACCATTCCTGCTGGATGAATTGTTCATATGATTGGATGAACACCATAAGGCTTTAAATGGTTGAATACAATTCACAGCATAAAGCACTAATATAAATATAGCTTATTTACCATCAGGAGAAAATATGTCTAAGAAAAGTTCAAGTGGTAGCGGATTGATGTCATCAGCCGGGCTGATGCGTTATTATGAAGCAGACAAGAAAGCAATTCACATAGATCCAAAGGCAGTATTGGTTTTTGGTGCAGTAATAGGCTTTGCTGTCCTGATGCTCAATGCCATGTATGGCCTTTGGCCATGAATTCTTATTTTATTGTTTCTTTTTCAGATCGGTCTTTCCGCTATTATGAGCGTATTTCTTTAATAGCCGCAGCTATTTTTCTTGAAAGCTGGGTTTTAGGAGCGGTATTATCGATGAGAACTCTGCCACTCTTTTCCCACCATGATCGGGGATAGGATCTATCTTTTTCAACTTCAGGGTTCAGACCAAGCTTCAATGCTGCTTTTTCGATCTCAGCGAGGGTAGGCTCGCCAACAGATGATTTTTTTGAAATAATACGCCCCTGACTTCTTGACCTGTTCTTATCTATATAGGCTGGCCATATGACCAGTTTGTTCCTATCGCGCATCAACATGGGCTTTAGTTAATACTTCATCTGATTTAAAATTCCCTGATGATCTGTTTTGATGATTCACTCTTGCTTCTCAGAACTTACATCTTTAACGAAGTCAAGTGTTCCCAGGTCCTGCAGACTGCTGATGGGGGCATAACACACAATAATGGTGCCATCTGCAGAAACCGTGAGTATATCTATGCCAAGCCCTCTTAAGGTCTCGAGGTTGACGGGATCATTTTCAAGTGTACGGACCCGTAATCTCAGATCACCATCCCTTGTACTCAGAAGAGGATCCGAAGTATAATACAGGAAAGCAGCTGGCTCTCCCTGAGTTTCATATATATGGGCTGTCTTATTAAGATACCAGCCCAGGACCGGATGGGCAAAATAAGTGTTCGGGTAGCCAGGATCAGTAAATACTGGAATTTCGTCCTCTTCTTTCTCGATACAACCGCAAAGATATATGGCTGCGATCAACAGCAATGATATCACAACTCTGGTCATAATATCTACATTATAAAATTCCATGTCCGTGTATTTAAGTATGTTCTTGGACAGGTTGCAGCAAAATACATATAGTTGCTACTTAATGCAAGCTACACATGGAAAGAACTCAAAGGAGCTTGGATATTGACCCTGAGGTCAAAGCTTTCATACTGGAACATAAAGGAGACCTCAGGTTGTGCACCACATGCGGCGGGCCTGTGATAGTGCCAGTTGAGATGAAAGGTCCGAAGGATTCGGATATTGTCATGCAGATCGGACCCAATAAACTTTATATCTCAAAGGTACAGGCCCATTACCTGAGGCGCATCGAAAAGCACATGCTTGCTTATTACGAAAGGTATATGGAAAAGAAGAATTGAACTTTTTAGTAATAATCTTCTTCCATTGATTCATTGATCCTTCTGAGCACGTCTGCCACAAGCATCTGCACTTCGGTCGCATGCTCTGCCGGGATCTCGCCACCTTCAGTTTCAATGAGCTTCTTCATGTCCTGTACCATCTTATGTATCATGCCTATCATTTCTTCCTGCGTGATGAGACCTGCATAATAGGCATAAAAAAAAGTGGTTCCACTGCGCTGAACTTTTTTCTTGAACGATGCTCTTGCATTTGAAACTTCCTGACGTGTGTACTCCTCGTCCATAAAGGGGACAAGTTCCTTAAGATTAGAGCCTATCCATGTCATCTCGGAACGGTTAGATGCATCTTTAAAGTCTGCACAGAGGTGAGCTATCACCCATTCTCTTGCAGTGAGATGTGTTGTCTTTTTCAGGAACCGTGTGACATCAAGGTATTTTTTGCTATCCATTTTCCTGAACTTCTGATACTTCATGGTATTTCACCTGAAAGTTCAAATATGTATTGCAGCCAATATATTACAATACCGATTCAAAGCACTTTAATATATTTAACTCTAATGAAGGTATGATGAAGATCTTACTACCCACTGATGGCTCGATATATTCAGAAAATGCTGCACGGGTCACCAAAAAGATAGCAAATGAGGAGACGGAGTTCATAGTCCTTCATGTACTTGCAGATAAGGGTATGGGCATGAAATCATGGCAGAAAGAGGGAGCTGACATTATTTTATCAACTATCGAAAATATACTGGTCGAGATAGGGTTTGACAGTTCCAGAATAAAGAAAGTCGTGGAAGAAGGGAATGCGCCTGCACAAATAGTCAATGTTGCAAATCGCTATGAGGTTGATCTGATCGTCATGGGGAACCAGGGTAAAAATGGTTTAAAGAAAATAATGGGCTCTGTAACTGCCAGGGTACTGGAACTTTCAGAAAGGCTGATATTGGTGGTACCACCTAACTACACGCTTCCCCGGATCGAGAAAAGCTCAGTCCTTGCCCAGACACTGCATTAAAGTAGCTTTACCTGAACGCACATCCGGCATGGAGAACACTTCAAGATTGTAGATACCTCTATAATTATGGATCTCTTTTAATACAGTATAGTCTACATTGCCTCTGCCAGGAGCAAGGTGCTCGTCCCCGTCATAAGTACTGGTCCACTTACCCCCATTGTCATGCATATGCATGTGTATCACATGGGATGAGACAGTTCTGACAAATGTCCTCAATTTGCCTGGGTCTCCCCCGCAGGTAAGATTTGCGTGTCCGATATCCAGCGTGATCTTCAGATTATCCGAGTTCACAGCTTCCACAGCAGCCACAAGTTCTTCCGCGAGGCAGCAAAGGTTCGTAGGATCTGTACCTTCCTTATTTTCAAGCCCCAGCATCACTCCGAGGTCAGCTGCCTGTACTGCAAGTTGCTTGAGGTTAGATACCATGTTCTCGAAGGAAGCTTCACGGCCATCATGGATCCTGCCGGGGTGCAGGACAACAGCTCTTGAGCCCAGGCTGGCTGCAAGCTCGATCGATTCACTCATGAGCCTGAAATCCTCTGTATCCATATCGGAAGTGTCTACACGCAG
>NZ_JBFXHJ010000056.1:0-13958 GCF_050177135.1 Methanomethylovorans sp. | reverse complement strand
CTTGTGCTCCCGCAGGAAGGCGATTATCTCCACTCTTTGATTAGTGTATTTCATATCAGCCTTTCCTGTGGTTTCCAATGCCATTTCCCCCTGTGCTTGCCTCTAAAGACAATTTTGCCATAGATGTAGGTAATAACTAATTCTAAATAATACTTATTCTTATTTAAGATTTACGATTAATTAAAAAGAGTTATCAAATAATTCTGATTATCAATTTCTCCTATAATTATCTCTCTCATATCAATTTGTTTAATTGCATAAGTGTGTTATGTTTTCATATATTTATGTATTCGTTTATAGAACATATCTGAACTTATCTTTTAATGAATATACATCAAAATTTTGTCTCAAAGGTTCAGTTTATATATCCACCTGTACAATGAAATCAGGATTAAGATGAGCAAGATCAAGATGCTTTCATGGAATGTAAATGGCCTTCGGGCTGCTTATAAAAAAGGATTTATGGAAATTTTCACAGCACAAGGACCAGATATTCTCTGTCTGCAGGAAACAAAGGCACAGGAGGACCAGTTACCTTCAGGTCTGCGGCATGTGGCCGGATATAAAGCATATTTTTCCTCCGCAGAGAAAAAAGGATATAGTGGAGTTGCCCTGTACACAAAACAAGAACCATTTGAGGTTAGCTATGAGCTGGGAACTACAAAGTTCGATGGTGAAGGCAGGATCATAGCTTCTGATTTCGGGGATTTCATGCTTTTTAACGTCTATTTCCCTAATGGAAAAGCCTCTAAGGAGCGGCTTGATTTTAAAATGGGGTTCTATGATATATTTCTGGATCACCTCGATGCTCTTAAAGCCCAGGGTAAAAAACTCATAATCTGTGGAGATGTAAATACAGCACACAGGGAAATAGATCTGGCACGCCCAAAGGAGAATGAGAAAGTATCAGGTTTTCTGCCTCAGGAAAGAGCCTGGATAGACAAATTAATAGAACATGGATATCTGGATACGTTTCGCATGTTCAGCGACCAGCCCGGCCAGTACACATGGTGGGACATGAAAACAAAGGCAAGGGAAAGGAATGTGGGCTGGAGGATAGATTACTTCTTTGCCAGTGACAATTTAAAGGATAACATAACATCTGCCTTTATCCTGCCGGAGGTCATGGGTTCGGACCACTGTCCCATTGGTATTGAGCTTGATATTTGAGATCTCTATCCGATGGAACGGCTCTGTTCAGACAATTGCGTTCAGGGCCAGGTCCACAGCTTCCACCGGGTCATCTGACCTTATTATACCATCAACGATCCATTTGCATTCTACGGCAACGACCGGTTTGCCTATTTTAAGGGCCAGGGCTATCTCCGAAAGAGTACCATATTCGCCACCCACAGCGATCAGAACATCAGAAGATGCGACAACTATGGCATTGCGTGCATGTCCCATATTGGTCACTATCTGGTAGTCAATGTACCTGTTCGCATCTTCGCGGCTATTGCCTGGCAGGATGCCAATTGTGTTCCCTCCCTGCCGCTTAGCTCCACGTGCACAGGCTTCCATTACACCTCCCAGTCCCCCGCATACAAGGACCATGCCACGCATGGCGACTTCACGGCCTATTTCCTCTGCTATCATCTCGGTCTTATTGTCACAAATCCCGCCACCTATCACTCCTACCTGTATCTTTGCCATATGTTTCCTCCACAGTTTGATAAATCATATATATTCGGCCTGGATTTTAAGTATCTCCCTACTGTCCTTCGCCATGGAATACTCCTCCAGAGGCTCTCTGTTAAGTTCCAGAAAAGTATGACCCCAGTTGAACTTGGAAAGTATATGCGCAGCTTGTTCTTTGTATCCGAGTATATATAACGAAGCAGCGAAAGCCTCTACAGATGTAAGTTTGAAGGGGCGGCCAAAGTTCACGGGATTGCCTGCAACCAGGTATGGTAATGCCCGATGCTGCAGGTCAAGCATGAGCAATTGAGGAAAGACAGCTTCTACATGTTCCCACGAGCAGTCCAGTACAGTAAGCCCTTTTGTTATACTGTCAGCAGGAGAAAGGGCCTTTTCGGCCATAGGGTCAAGAAGTATGGAGCCTCTGGGAATGGCATTCACCTTTTCCACGAGGCGGGCAAGCTCGAAGCGCACCATTTTTTTACCAGTGCACTTTTTAGGATCACATTGTCCTGCATGATAAAGGTATAGCCGAACTTCTTTTGATCTGCTTCTTTCCATAGGTTGTTGATAGACTTTCCTGTATAAAGCTTGAGCGAGGTTTAATAAAACATATTTTATAGTTATCTTTTTATATATAAATCGCATATCTTTCTGTATAAAGTTTGGATCAAAAGTAAAAACTGATAATCAAAGTTGTGAAGAAGATGGCTGCCAAAATATACACAATAACCTCTGGAAAAGGAGGGACTGGCAAAAGCATATTTGCTGTCAATCTGGCAGCAGCACTTGCCGGCCTTGCAAAAAAGACCTTATTGATCGATGCTGACCTTGGTATGTCGAACATAGGTCTCATGTTGGGATTGGAGAACAGTAAGATCACACTACACGAAGTGCTGGCTGATGAAGCGAACGTGGCGGATGCATTGTATGATGGACCTAACGGGCTTAAGGTCCTTCCCTGTGGCATATCTTTACAGGGTTTTAAAAAAGCAGACCCTGCTAGACTCAAGGATGTTATCGCCGAAGTTTCACCAAATTTCGAATTCATAATAATTGACACGGCCACTGGCATAAATCATGTAACAGCAAGTTCCATTGAAGTTTGTGATGAGGTCATAATGGTCCTTACCCCCGAGATAACATCTATTACCGATGGGTCCAAAATGAGGGTTTTTTCAACGATGTTAGGTAAAGAGGTCACAGGCATAGTGCTGAATAGAACTATGCCGGTACATGATGAAATATACAGGGAGAAACTCGTGAGTTCAGTTGATATGAATATACTTGAGGTACTGCCTGAAGATGTGAGCATACCCAATAGCATCGCAGGTAAAAGTCCTGTAGTCACAAAATATCCTTATTCGGAGATCTCTATAGCTATGAACAGGCTTGCAGCACTACTTTGTGGCATAAAGATGCCTGAACCCGAGGAAGGAAAACCACAAAAAAAGCAAAAAAATGAAAAGAAGCGTGTCGTAGCTGCGAAGCTGCCCTTCTCCCAGTCTAAAAAATAAGAGGTTATCATGGCTCTTACTGATGTAATCCAACATGACAGGAATTCAGGTAAAGACCCTCTTCCTGCGTTGCAAGGGATCAATATCATAGACCGGGATCCTAAACCCGAGGAAACTACCAATCTTCTTTCCAATATTAATAATGATGCTGTCCCCGATGATAACTTAGATGGTCTTAAAGCACGCATAGCCACTGATCATATACAATTGATCACGGGTCATAATATTGATTTTGATGCAAATGCCGCATGGGAACAGAACATAAGAAATGTTATCGCCAGCAAGGAACTAAACGTAGAGGCCGATACCAAAGCGCAGGAAGATGAACAGGTTTCATTGTACCAGCGACTAATAACAATTTTTTCTAACAGCTCTGAAGAGGAAGAGGAATATAATATTGCAATACATGGTCCCATTGTAGATTTTGGTATACCCGAAGGAAGCAATTTCAAAGAGATCGAAATGTATGCTGTCAATCCTCCGTATGCTTATATAAGAATGGCCTATGATCCATTTGCACATGAATACCAGTATCAGGTACTTGAACCCCTGCTCTCGGAAGACGAAAAGAGATTGCTGGACAATATAAAGCAACAGCTGATAGAAACCCTGGAGCTTAACCTTAAAGAAACAGATCATAAGAATGCTGAAAAGTACCTGAGGAATCAAGCAAAAAAATATCTTAGAGAATACAAGATAGACATCTCTGTCCGCAAAAAGGAAAGAGTGATATATCACTTGATAAGGGATTTCCTTGGATTCGGAAGAATAGATGCTATCATGCGGGATATGAGGCTTGAGGACGTATCATGTGATGGCCCGAACACTCCCATATATATCTACCACAAGGCCTACAATTCAGTGCCTACGAATGTTCTTTTCTCAGATGATGATGAGCTTGACACCTTTGCCATAAGGATAGCCCAGTTATGCGGAAGGCACATATCCATAGCAAATCCACTTCTTGATGCAACGATGCCCGATGGATCACGCATCCAGATCACCCTTGGAAGGGAAGTTACCACCCGAGGGAGCACATTTACCATAAGGCGGTTCAATGAGAATCCTATTACTCCGGCAAATCTCGTAAATTTCCACACTTTCTCCACGGCAATGATGGCATACCTGTGGATGGCTGTGGACTCGAGCAAAAGCATCGTATTCGTGGGTGGTACTGCATCGGGCAAAACCACTGCAATGAATGCTGTATCTCTTTTTATCCAGCCTGAAATGAAGATAGTTTCAATAGAAGATACAAGGGAACTTAATCTTTCACATCCCAACTGGATACCTGGCGTGACAAGAGAGTCCTTTGCCGGTGAAGAAAGAGGATCTATCCAGATGTATGAGCTTCTCAGGGCATCCCTGCGTCAAAGGCCGGAGTACATTCTTGTGGGTGAAGTACGTGGAGCAGAGGCTTATGTCCTTTTCCAGGCCATGTCCACAGGTCATACTACGTTCTCTACCATGCATGCCGATTCAGTGCAATCTGTAGTGCACAGGCTTGAAAATCCTCCGATCAATGTTCCAAGGATCATGATACAGGCTCTTGATATTGTTTCTATTCAGGCACAGGTAAAAGTGAATAATGAGAGGGTAAGAAGATGCAAATCACTTACAGAGATAGTGGGTGTGGATCCGAGAACAGGTGAATTGCTCACGAATGAAGTATTCATCTGGGATGCGGCAAAGGACAGTTTCCAGTATTCAGGCCGCTCATATATGCTGGAAAGTATAATGGAGAACAGGGGATGGAACGAAGAAAAACTTAAGGATGAACTTAAGAAAAGACAGGATCTTCTTGAATGGGCACGTCTGAAAAAGATCAGTCACTATAAGGACTTTGCTAAACTTGTGGTGACATATGGCAGGGAACCTGAAACTATAATGAAGATGGTAAGGCAGGATCTGAATGACTAATATCTATTTCAATGTAGCCTATGAGATATTCGGGAAATATTATGATGACCGGAGGCTTGAGTATTATGGTCTTCGGTTGAACATGCTCCGCAACCGAATGAGCATAGGCTATGACATGTATTTGTCCGGTGCAATGCTCACTGCTTTTGCATGTATGTTCTTTGCACTGATTGCTGTTAACCTGCTTTTTTATTTTACAGGTGTGCCTGATCTCACAGGATCGAGAATTACTGCTCCTCAATGGATGTTACAGTTCAGTGAGTACAAGAAAATAGCCATATGGTTCACCATGAACGCTATCACAGCGATCTTCGTTTTCGCTGCTGTGTATAAGACATTCGTGATATATCCGGCCGTTATGGCAGGAGAAAGGAAGAGAGGAATAGAACGTATGCTTCCTTATGCCATTAACTATATGTCCTCAATGGCAGGGGCCGGAGTGTTACCTTTAGATTTGTTCCGTTCTCTTGCAGCTAACGATATATACAGGGATGTGGCGGTAGAGGCAAGATATCTGGTAAGGGATATCGAAGTACTTGGGCATAATCTTGTAACAGGGATGAGGAACCTTGCTCTGACGACACCTTCGCCCTCTTTGCAGGATTTCCTGCAGGGAGCCATCACGGTGGTTACATCCGGTGGAGAACTGGAGCCTTATTTCAAGATAAAGACAGAGCAGTACCTTATTGATAATCGGCAAAAACAAAAAGAGTTCCTTGAAACACTGGGATTGCTGGGTGAGACCTATGTTACGGCTTTTGTTGCCGGACCTCTTTTCATGATAGTTGTTATATCGATCATGGCAATAATGGGAGGAGCTGAAATGATCTTCCTCTATCTGCTGATCTATGCGATCATACCCTTTGGAAGCGCAATGTACATTCTGCTTATCAGCAGCATGACACCGGAGGCATGAAAATGGAATGGAAGAAACTCTTTAAGAACGACTTCCCTGTAGATCCAAACTTTGACGAGGAAACTCTCCGTCAGATGGAAGATGCCACTGTAAGAGTAGGATTGGAAAATTCGCGTAAGAACGTAGTATTGAAACAGTTCATAAAAGATCCATACACGACACTGTGTGCCTATCCGGACTATACGTTCCTTATTAGTACACCAGTTGCCCTGGTGTTCCTGATCATGGGTCTTGTGAGGAATTGGCCAAACCCGATAATAGATGATGTTATCTTCTTCAGTGTTCTGATAGCCATATTCCCAGCTTCTGTAATGTATCAGAAGAAGATGAAGCATATCACGAAGATCGAAGAATACTTGCCTACGTTCCTTAGAGATATTTCTGAGATGAGTCGTGCCGGTCTTACTCTCTCCAGATCAGTAGCCACAGTGGCAAAAGGAGAGTATGGAGAACTTTCTCCCGAGATAAAAAAGATGAATGATCTGATGTCCTGGGGAGTTTCCTTTGAACGGTCATTGCTCACTTTCGCATACCGTATGAACACTGCTCTCATTGACAGGTCTGTTGCTCTGATCACTCAGGCCAGCAAGGCCGGTGGTCGGGTCTCTCAGGTATTGGAAGCTGCTGCCAGGGATTCTACCGAAGTGAAACAGCTCGAAAGGGAACGAAAGGGTAACATGATGGTGTATCTGGTGATCATTTACATGTCCTTCTTTGTGTTCCTCTTCGTCATAGCTATGCTTTCAATGACCTTTGTGCCTACTATGGCAACAGCAGGCCAGGCTGCCACAGATTCTGGCGCGGGCGGTCAGTTCATGGGCGCTTTCGATCCGGACCTGTTCATAAGGGTGATGTTCCACGCATCTCTTGTTCAGGGATTCTTCAGCGGGCTTGTCGCAGGGCAGATGGGAGAAGGAGCTATATCTGCCGGGCTTAAACATTCAATAGTTCTGTCATTTATAGCCTGGGTAACGTTCACTTTTTTCATCTGAGTTGGCAGAATGCATTGAGGGCATTCTTCCTCACTTTTTCAAAAATGTCATTTCCGTGAGCATCTATACCCACAACAAGGGGACCAAAGCGTTCGACTTCAAGTTCCCATACGGCTTCAGGCATTCCTAATTGTGGCCAGTGCACCGAACTGACCTTTTTTATCGATCCTGCTGCAAGGGCTGCACATCCTCCCGTATAGGCAAGATATACGCACTTATCCTCAAGTGTACCAGCTATTCCTTGCATGCCCCCTTTTCCAATGAGGGCCCTGACAGTATGTTTTTCAAGCAGTTTGGGTGTCATCCTGGCCATTCTGTCACTTGTGGTGGGACCTGCAGCAATTGCTCTCCATTTATCTTCTTCTTTGAGCATCAGAGGGCCACAGTGGTATATTGCCGCGCCTTCCAGGTCAAAGGGCAGTTCTTCGTTCCTGTCATCCAATTCCAGTATGTGAGCATGGGCTTCATCCCTGGCGGTGTATACAATACCACTTAAGTACACAACATCACCAGCAACCAGTTTTATAATATCCTCTTTTTTAAGGGGAGTGAATAGCTCATAAGTGCTCATGCTATCCCTCCAGCACCACTTTTGCGTGCCGGTTGGCCCAGCACTGTATGTTCACAGCCACAGGCAGTGATGCAGTGTGGCAATGTGCCTGCTTTACATGTACAGCAAGAGCAGTTGTACATCCACCCATGCCCATGGTACCTATGCCCAGTGCATTGATGTCCTTAAGTAGCTCAAGTTCGAACGGGTCCATTTTGTCCATGTCCAATAGAAGAGCTTGCTTTGCAAGTCTTGCCGCCTTGTCAAAGGAACCTCCGATGCCTACTCCTACAACGATCGGAGGGCATGGCATCCCTCCTGCCTTGAGCACAGTCTCCAGCACGAATTCCCTTATCCTGGAAATCTCTGTGGGATTGAACATGCGCAGAGCGCTCATGTTCTCAGAGCCAGCACCTTTGGGAGCCACTGTGATGCTAAGCTTGTTGCCTTCCACAAAACTGTAATTGATGTCAGGCAGGCCGCTACCAGTATTGTCGCCGCTGTTCTGCCTGGAAAGAGGAGATACGGCATTTGGTCTAAGAGGGACTTGCACTGTTGCACGGCGCACGCCTTCGACAATGGCACCTTCAAGATCGAAGTCCAGGATCAAGGAACGGCCGATCTCTACGAAGAAAACCATAATGCCGGTATCCTGGCACATTGGTATGGATCCTTTTTTGGAAAGTTCGATATTCCTTAAGATCGCCGCAAGCTGTGCTCTGGCAATTTCAGATGTTTCTCTTTCATATGCATCCTCAATAGCATCAATGACATCAGGAGGCAGACAGACCTCCGCTTCTCTTATAATGTTCACTGTTGCCAGAACCACATCCTCATAATTGATTCGACCTGTCAAATAACCACCCTGAAAAGACGATGAACCCCATAGTTGATCATTATTTGTTATTATCGTTATTTGTTGTTAAGCTGGGCATAGACCGCTGCCGCGACTATTATACAGCCGTATATTCCTAATTTGATAGTTTTGATTATCATTCCACCACCCATCCATGAAGCCAGGTTTGTAGGACCACCATTGAGCTAAACATTGCTTTTTGGAACGAGTACCACTTCTTGTACCTTAGACAGACCTTCCCTCTGATGTTCAACTATATTAATATTTCTCATGTATGATAATCTGGACATTATTGTCATGAGATCACATGGAAAATACGACCAAAACCAGAAGCAGACGGAAAAAATAATGACCCGAAACAGGAACAGACCTTATTTTATAGGTGCGGGAGAAGGGATTCGAACCCCCGAACGCCTGCGCGAGTAGATCTTGAGTCTACCACCGTTGGCCGCTTGGTTACTCCCGCATTCAGGTTTAAGATAGCAGTAATACAGGTATTAATTATAAACCTAACTGTCAGGAAGTATCTAGCTTAACATATTCAACGGAAGATTCATATCTTACATCTGCTAAGTTCATCATTGTTTAACATGAAAAAAGACTAAAAGATCAGAGGTAATTGGATGCGATCATATACAAAAAGGGTACTTTTCTTAAGCACATTACTGGTGCTTTTCATATCCCTTTCAAATATTGCTCCAGCCCCCGATCTTCGTGTATTGTCCATTCAGCATTATGATCTGCTCATCCTGTTGTTCTTCTTTTTGTTATTAGCTCCAGTTCTGAAAATGGGATCGATGAGCTCTTTAAGTAACAGGCTGTTCAGAGACCAATATCCCTTCCATGACCTGAAAACAGCTCTTGAAGATGCTGATCTGGGAGTGTGGGAACTGGATATGGAAAAAGGTACTCTTGATGTGAACAAATGTTGGGCATGCATGCTTGGATATGATCCTGAAGAGATCAAGCCCCATCTATCATTCTGGAATAAACTGGCTCACCCGGATGACTGGAAAAATCTGTTCTTTAACAGTTTTCATGGATCAAAAGACATAAATGATAATTTCAGGCATGAGATCCGTATGCTGGCTAAGCACGGCGTATGGAAATGGGTTGCTGTGAATGGCACTGTTGTCCTTCGGGATGCACAGGGCAGTCCTCTTAAGATCATTGGTACACAACTTGATATAGATAACATAAAAAAAGCTGAAAAAGAGATAGCACATTCCGAACACAAGTTCAGAACTTTGTTCCATAGCGCCAATGATCTGATCTTCATTCAGGATATGGATATGAATATCCTGGAAATGAATGATGCTGCCTCTAAACATCTGGGATACAGCAGGGAACAAATGGTTGACACCAAGCTGTTTGCTATCACTTCTGAAGAGTTTCACTCTAAAGAACAGGAAATGCAAAATGCATTGTTCAAAAACAGGTATTATGTCTACGAAACTTCCTATATATGCAATGATGGAGCCGTATTGCCGGTTGAAGTCAGTAGCCGTATCATATATTATGAGAATCGTCAGGCGGTTCTCAGCATTGCGAAGGATATCAGCCGGCGTAAAAGAGTTGAATCCGCGTTAACTCAGTCTGAGAACAAGTTCCGGTATATTTTTGACAATGTGAATGATGAAATATTCATGCAGGACATGGATCTCAATCTGCTGGAAGTGAACCAGGTTGCATGTCAAAGGCTTGGCTATGCAAAAAAAGAACTGCTGAAATTGCGGCCGGAAGATATTGAAACTCCTGATAATTCCCCTCTTATAAAGTCCAGGGTGACAGCCATAAATCTTTTCGATCATGGCATATTTGAATCGGAGCATCTGCGCAGTGATGGTACTACGTATCCTGTGGAACTTAGCAGTAGTATTGTGGAACTTGATGGAAAGAGGCGCATACTTACTATTGTAAGAGACATTACAGAGAGAAAAGAAGCAGAGGCAGCTGTTCGCAAGCACGAGATCGAAAAAGAGATGATACTTGATGGAATGGAAGAACAAGTTGTTTACCACGACCTCGATATGAGGATACTGTGGGCCAACAAGGCAGCTTGCAAATTTTTCAATAATGAGCGCAGTATTGTTATAGGTAAGCTATGCAATGAGATCTGGCCGGTTGGGATAGACAGCAATGGTAATTGCGCTATCATGCAGGCTAACATTCAGGGGATCTCCAGGGAAATTGAAAGGACAACCCCGGATGGCCGCATATGGAGCGTGAAAGGTTATCCTTTGAAAGAACGTCGTGGTGATGTAAATGGCGGCATTGTGGTAACGCTTGATATCACTGAAAGAAAAAAGGCCCAGGAGCAAATACAGAAGTTTAACCGGGAACTGCTGAGGATGAACGAGGAACTTAAATCTGTAGACAGGATAAAGAACGAGTTCCTGGCAAACCTGGGACATGAGCTCAAGACACCGCTCAGTTCTGTGATAGGTTATAGTGAACTGCTGGATTCATTGACCCTGGGAGAACTCAACGATGTACAGAAAAAGGCTTCTGAGTCTATATACAGGAATGCAGAAAGATTGCGCAGTTTAATAGACTCCCTGCTTTATCTGAGCTATGTGAATTCAGGAAAAATAGAATACAATTTCGAACTTATGCATATTCGCAGTGCCATAGACGAGGCACTTGCTAATGTCGCAAGGAAATTGGAAGATAAAGGTATAACGGTAGATACAAGGATCTCACATGAGATCTCTTTCATGAAAGCTGAACCGCAAAAGATCCAGGAGTTGCTCCACAACATACTGGATAATGCTATCAAATTCTCGCACGAAGGTGGAAAGATAGAGATAGCTGTTTATTCTGAGGAAGAGGACATGCTCAAGATAGAGGTCTCTGATCATGGGATAGGAATACCGGATGGCCATTTGAACAGTCTTTTTACACTTTTCCACCAGCTCGATAGTTCTATGAACCGCAGGTACGGTGGTACGGGCGTTGGTCTGTATATCTGTAAGAACATCATAATGGCACACAATGGCTCTATATGGGTTACCAGCAAAGAAGGTGAAGGCACGACCGTACATGTGTCTCTTCCTTTAAAAGGGAAGATCGTTGAGAGAAAAGAGTATATAGACCTCCCTGACAATTAAAGAGCACATGATGCTATACTCTTTTATAGCATAAAATGTCCTTTATCCCATATTATAAAAATCAGGCATTGTCAACATTATGATCATTGCCTAATTGGAGAGTTTATTTGAACTGGACGACCGCTGGAATTGCATTGTTTCTCCTGTACTGGATGCTAGTATCGTATCTGAACAGGAAAGGTATCCTTGAAAGATATAATATCACAAGTTATGGTCCCCTGTTGATGATCAGGACCACAAGGGGGCTTCAGCTACTTGACAGGCTGGCAGTGCCCAAAAAAGCCTGGAGATTATTTGCTGATGTCGGTATACGACTGATGTTCATAGGCATGTTCGCCATGCTGCTCATTGTGATAGTCTCGGATATTTCCATGCTTTCATCCCTGGGTGACAATACAATGCCAGAACCTAACAAGTTCAATGAGGCGCGCAACATATTCCTTATTCCCGGTGTCAATGAGTTCATCCCTTTTACATGGGGTTTGATCGCTCTTATTGTGACCCTGGTGGTGCATGAGTTTTCTCATGCCATTCTGTGCAGAGTAGAAAATATCCGTGTTAAGTCAATGGGCATACTACTTGCTCTTGTACCGGTGGGAGGGTTTGCAGAACCAGATGAGAATGAACTTTTTGGTACTGAAACAACTGGAAAGGAAGGTGAGGGGCCAGTTGAACGGACAAGCTCTAAGGCTGCTACCCGTCAGCAAAGGGCACGTATCCTTGCAGCAGGTGTCATGGCAAATTTTGTTGTTGCACTTCTTGCCTTCATCCTGTTCTTTGGTCCCGTGCTTGGTGCAATTGCACCTATAGGTAACGTAATGATCATGGATGCACAGGGTGAGGCTTCTGCTGCCGGGCTGGAGTCCCAGATGATCATCACTCAAATAAATGACAGACCTGTTGATAACATAATGGGAATGCTTGAATATCTTGATACTTTCCCGGAAGGTGAAACTGTCAGGTTATATGCTTCAAAGGATAGGGTCGCCTCTGCCTATGATATCAAGGTCGGATCAGCTGAAGAGGACATAAGGGGCGTTCTTATCCAGGATATAGTAGCTGCATCTCCCGCGGAGGCTGCGGGTTTACAGAAAGGCATGCGGATAATAGAGATGGACACTGTTCCCATGCGCACTGTTTATGACTTCCGTTCTTTCATGAACACCACATCTGCAGGTCAGTCTGTGACGCTGGTGCTTGCTGCTAATTCATCAGGCACACTTGAGTTGACGCTTGAGCTTGCATCACATCCGGATGAGGGAGATAAAAAGGGTTTTCTGGGAGTGTTTACCAGTCAGGATGAAAATGTGGCTACTCGTCTTGGTATCACGGTAGGGGAATTCCCTGCAACTACCTATCTCTCTTTGCTTGAGAGTATTCCTGGTATGTTAAAAGGAATAGCCGGCTGGCTCATCCTGTTGGGGTTGCCGATCGTTGGTTTTGCCGGTGAGGGGTTCCCGGGGTTCAGCGGGATGCTTGCTAATTTCTATACACCTGCCGGATGGGCTGAACCCTTAGGAATTGGTATATTCTGGATAGCCAACTCCCTCCTGTGGATCGGCTGGCTCAACTTCTATGTGGGTCTCTTTAATTGCCTGCCTGCAGTGCCCCTTGACGGTGGGCACATATTCAAAGATTACATAAAAGCATTTATTTACAGGCTGACCAGGAACGAAGAGCAGTCACTTCGCCTTTCTACGGCTGTAACTGCCACATTTGCAGTGCTGATATTCATGTCCTTTATGTTCATGATATTCGGACCTTATTTAGTGCATGGTTTCTGAGGACAGGCATAATTGGATGTGGTGATACATGAAGCACATGTATTTCTGGCGTGTTGCAGTTGCCAGATACATTGCATCCTTTTTAGCCCCTGTAATATAATTTGGCATCGTTGGTGATTTGCTCGGCGCAAGGCAGAGATGAACATTTCAAGGAACAGCATCTGAAAAACTAAGATGATGATATCATGGAGTTTCTGGTATTTGCGGTAATGGTATTTTTTTTGTCTGTGCTGTTTTCCATGATAGGTCTTGGAGGCGCCATAGTCTATGTACCCATTTTCTATTGGTCAGGATTTGACCTGCTCAGTGCTATACCTATGGGCTTGTTGTTGAATACTGTGACATCTGCATCTGCAGCCGTGACATACCTGCGAAAGGGACTTGTACAACTGTCTGTGGCCATCCCGTTCCTTATCATATCAATGATAGCTGCACCGGTAGGTGCTTATTGCACACGGTTGGTACCCGTCGATATACTGCTTGGGATATTCAGTATCATTATGGTACTGATAGGAACTCAGATGCTGTTACCTGGAAAAATTTTTTTTCCAGGAACCGGGAACCAAGAGAACATACGTTCTTTTCCTATTATCCTTGCCGGGGGGTCCGTTGTAGGTTTTGCCGGTGGTTTGCTGGGAATTGGCGGGGGTTCTCTGGTAATGCCATTGCTGATCT
>NZ_JBFXHJ010000055.1:0-14239 GCF_050177135.1 Methanomethylovorans sp. | reverse complement strand
AAAATGTTGTTAATATCAGGACCAGCTTTGGCGATGGGTTCACTATCTTGTACCGGAGCCGAAGAAACACTTTTAGATGCCTCTTCGGTATTACCGTATCTGCCGACATTGATCCTATTACCATTCTCGGCTGGCTCCTTATCATATGGAGAGGTTATTGAACCGGCATCTATCAAAGGACTGGATACAGGATCATATATCCATGCTGCACCTGCCCATCTTCCTTCCTTGCTCTTTAAATGATAATCCCTGGAACCTGGAGGAATATCCGGACCTGCATTGCAGAACATGGGGTCTACGTTGAGATTATCTGACATTTTGAGCCATGGTCCTGTGGTAGGATATATCTGACCATTGTCGTTATCATAAATATCGTTGTTCTCAACAATGAAGTGAGCATAGGTAGTATTCGTATTCCAGATCCCGGCACCGGAGTGAGGTACAGCAGCGTCTGTCCGGCTGCCCATGATCACATTGTTCCTGACATAAGTATAGAAATGTGTTTTCTGGGTGGGGCCGGATTGTACATACCATCTGATCCCGTCCTGGCCCGGATCATCGATAACATTGTTCTCGATGATAGTATTGTTGAAGTTGCCAATAACTATTGCGGAATTCGAGTAACCGGTATCGATGGAATACTGTCCTACGTTGGTGAAAGTGTTATGGTGGATGTATACGTTCTGTGCCCTGATCACATCATCGTCATATGTGGCATCTAACTGTATGCCTGCACCGTTGGAAGTATACAATTGATTGTTGTATATCTCTATGTGATCAAATCCCTGAACACCAGGTTCGGATTTATCTAATTTGATCAGCGGTCCTGTTGAATGCTTATCCAGTACGGAGTAGAAGATGTTGTCATGGATGGTCTGATGCGAACCACCCTGCGACCTTGCAGCGGAATCGGTTCTTGCCATTATTGAATTATATGCTGTTTCTGTGTTATTTGTAAAAATATAATATACTCCATCGTGGCCAAGCTTATACACATCATTGTACAGGAACTTTACATCACTACAATCTTCGGCTCTTAGCCCATCACCGTTTCCCCATTCCAGACGCATGTGTGATACTTCCACGTTAGAAGCAGCTTTGAAACTTATCATGTTATGGTAGCCCAGTCCTCTGCCTACGCTTTGGAACTCGCTGTTCCCATTTATTTCAAAACCAGTAACTGTTAAGTTATCAGCACCATATATATTACATATCATGGGAACACCGATACCCCATATGGCTCTTGGATCGGCGTTGGCCACTAATTTCACGCATGCATCGGGATCACCTGTTAGTATTGTGTTTGCGCCCATCACTAAAGTGCCATCTATCCAATATGTATTGTTACCACTGAGGTATACAGTGCCTCCGCCCATTCTGCTGATCCTGAAAAGCGCCATGTTTATCTCAATATGATCGTTCATGCCGTCACAGTTATAGTCTGCAGTTCCATCGGTGTTAATATACAAAACCGGAGTTCTTATATATTCACCTTTATCAAGCTCCTTTGTAAAATTATTCTGAATGGTGTCATTGATCATATTCATGTAATAGTGTTCAGTCTCGTTAGTATCCGTATCGATGATGGTCCTATCGTACACATTACATCCTAATAAGAGAACGATGCTTAGAACTATAGTAATAGACCAGAAAAAAGCGTTGTTTTTCTTCATTTTTCACTAATTCCTTTCACAATTCATGGAAAAATATGTCAATTACCAGCGACTAAGGCCTCAGGAGTGATCAAGAGGATAATAAATTATTAATTAATACAATAGCTTTGAGTATATAATACTTAGGTGACATATTCTAATAACCAAGATAATTGGTTTTTGACCGTCATAAAGGATTTACGACATAGCACATAAAGAAGAAATCATTGAAGATTTCCATGCTTCTCTTGGCATTTGATACATTTTGAATCATCATTATTTGCGGACTTCCTCAACATTGAGTGGGTAACTACATTTATTTGCCTTTAAGTTCCAAGTATCATGTAACTCACATACACAATGAAAATCGTAATTTAATGCTCAATACTGTCTATTACAGTTAAAGAGACTGTACAAGAAGAGAATCGATGATCAAAAACATTTGCTTGCATTTTTATAAAAGTTCTATGTTGACATGCTTGTTTCCCACCTATAACTGTCACGTAACTTGAAATTGTCAGCAAGGCTACTAAGAACCCCCTATAGCCATAATACTGGCCACTACTTACAGTTTCCTTGAAAGAACTCGGAGGAATGAACAATAACCACAGAGAAATATTGACGTTACTTTTTATCTATGTGAACTCTTGTGGTCCAATAAGATACAGACTTTCTACAGAGCCGGAATTTTATGACATTGGGTTTACTGCATTTTTTGAGATTAGGATGTTTTCTCTATGATAATGATGAGCATTATTATCATATATTTGACTATAGATAATTCTATATATAGGCAGTGACATTTTCAACATGAACATAGGACAAAAAAGGGTTCTGTGCTCGGTAAAGGTGGAACTGGTACTTAGGAAAACGGAGTGATTTTATGGAACTTATTGAAGTCAAATGTGTTGTTTGTGGGTCTCCTATCTATGTATATGAAGATTATATCAAAGACCGTATGTATTGCACGTTACATTGTCTAAATGTTTCTATCACTTCAGAGAAACAACAAATGGTCTGAGATCCATTCCTCAGCTTTCATCTTTTTTATCATTGCCATGTCTTTTCAAGAAATTATCGAGTATGTATGGATTCTTACAATGGATCCTGAGTAAACACGGGATGCTCGAATATTATATATCTTATAGATGCCTACTCAAAATGACATGCAAAAAATACTCATCACCGGTGGATTAGGTCAGGTTGGCAGTTATCTCGTGGATGCACTGCATGAAAAAGCGAAGATCACAGTGCTGGATAATTATTCCTCTACTACAAGGGAAGCTGTACCTCCGGAAGTCAATGTGATAAAAGGTGATGTTAAGGACAGGATGGCTGCAGACCTTGTAAACCAGAACGATGTTGTTATTCACACTGCAGCCCAGATAAGCGTCACAGCCTCGATGAAAGACCCTCTGTTCGATGCACAGAACAACGTATTTGGTACACTTAACCTGCTGGAAGCTGCCCGCAGATCCTCAATATCTAAGTTCATTTACATAAGTTCCGCAGCTGTATACGGAGATCCCATTAATGTCCCCATTACAGAATCACATCCTCAGGACCCTCTTTCACCCTACGGTGTCAGCAAGCTGAGCGGAGAAAAATATTGCATGATGTACAACAAGGCCTTCGGCCTGCCCTCCTGCTGTATACGTCCGTTTAATATCTATAGTCCCAGGCAGGATCCGGGTAATCCGTATTCCGGCGTAATATCCCGTTTCATTGAGAAAGCCAGAGCAGGACAAAGTCCTGTCATCTTCGGGGATGGTACTCAGACCCGGGATTTCATCTCAGTTCATGATATAGTGGATATAATACAGCTCTTGCTTGAAAAAGAAGATGCCAATGGCCATGTATTCAATGCCGGTACAGGTAACAGTATCACTGTAAGCGAGCTTGCAAATATGGTACTTGAAACATTCGATGTGGACGTCCCGGTGCGGTACATGCCTGAAAGGCCCGGAGACATAAAATACAGTTGTTCTGACATTTCCAAAGCGCGGAAAATACTTGGATTTGAACCAAAGGTCTCTCTCAGGGAAGGTCTGATGGAATTTGCTGAATAACTTGAAGAAGCCACAAGTATGGTGACAATAAGGTCGGATAATGACTTTTAAGATCACAAAGTTCAAGGTATTTGTATCATTGAGCGTGCTTTATGCTCTGGCTATCTTTTATCTGTCAGCACAATCTGATATTGACATTCCCAGAAGTATCACTCATCTGCCGATCCTGTACCGGGTCCGCCCAGCTATTGGGTCTTGGACTAATGCCTGTCATAGACCTTGTGCACTATGCCTATGAACATAACATAAAGCATCTTTGGGACAAGAAGAATAAAAAAACGATAGATGAGTTTAAAAGAGTAAAAAAGAAAAAGGAGAAAGATCACTTCAGAGAGTGACTGTTCTTATCTCCTCTGCCTATTCCCTTATAGACAAAACCTGCATTAATGAACCTGTCAGGGTCGATCACATTGCGGCCATCGATGATCACAGGCTGTTTCTTTCCCATCTTCTGCTTGATCTGTTCAGGGGTCAGGCCGAAATATTGCTTATGTCCTGTAAAGATAACAACCACATCGGCTCCTGTCAGCACCTCATCGATATTGGCATGTATATCTATGCCGGGATAGTGGACCACGTGAGGGTCATGCACTTTTATTTCACAGCCAGCCTGTAGCACCATATCCCTGTATGGTTCTGAAGGAGGATTGCGGGCATCGTCGGAATCGTTCAGGAATGCCCAGCCTAACATAGCGATCTTGATGCCTTTTGGCTTTTTACCGATCCTTTCCAGAGCCTTGACAGTGAGATTGAACATATGCTTTGGCATAAAGTCATTTACCCTTCTGGCAAGCACATAGATGGACTCAGCATTTTCCGGATAGTCCAGCGGTTCTATACCCAGGGTGACACCGCGCTCCAGATGATATGTATCCTTGGTCAGACAGTGTCCGCCGACCCCTGCTCCAGGGTACAGGATAGCTCGTGTGATACCCTCGCCTTTAAGGCTTGCAATACCGGCGCGCACATCATATACATTGATGCCCATAGCTTCACAGTACAATGCAAGCTGGTTAGCTGCTGCTATCTGCAGGTCCCTGAAAGTGTTCTCAGCGGTCTTGGTGACCTCGGCAGCAGTAGCTGTCATGGGTATTACCTTGCCTTTAGTGAGCACAGGTGTATATAGCTCAACTGCCCTCTTTGTACAAACATCATCAATACCACCCACGATCCTGTCGTGCTCCCTTATGTTCTGCAGAAGCCTTCCGACCATAACCCTCTCAGGAGCATGCGCCAGTGCAAAGTCCTCGCCTGCAACAAGACCTGATTCCTTTTCCAGGATCTCCCTTGCCATACCGATGGTAGTACCGGGGGTTATGGTGGATTCAAGCACTACAAGCATACCTTTCCTGAGATTCTTGCCAACGTTCTTTATACCTTCGATAAGTGCAGTAAAGTCCGGCAAGAGGCTCTTTGGGTCCTCGAAAGGTGTCTGGATAGCCAATGTAACAGCATCAAGCTCGCTGATCCTTGAGAAATCAGATGTACAGGTGAACTTGCCTGCCTTTACTACCTTCTGCAGCAGATCTTCAAGTCCTGGCTCCTCACCTTTCAGGGGGCTTTCTCCCCTGTTAAGCATGTCTATCTTGTATCCTGAAGAAGATGAAGCTCTCTGGAAACCCAGTACATGATCAAAGCAGGGAGCATCTGCAAACAGTGCAGCTGCCGGGATACCCACATATCCCATGCCGATAACACCTATTTTCTTGATCGGCCCTTTCTCCTTAAGTATCTTTATTAATTTCTCGCTCATTATAATTCACTTTCCTTTTTTATTAAATATCTATCACTTTTTCTTCATGATATGATGTAATAGCGGCCATACATGCCTCCAGGGCATGTTTTCCATCCTCTCCATTTGGATGTGGCTGTTCTTTATTGGCAACACACCGTACGAAGTATTGAAGTTCATTGAGCAGTGGCTCCTTTGGCTCGACCTTTGCCTCACGTACCCATTCCTTGTCGTGGAGCACAAGAGATTGCTTGAGATAATCAAGATATGCAACACCTGCAACACCCACTGCGGTGAGAGTGCGTACTTTATGCGGCGTGAGCCAGTTCACGTCCACAAGACCTGAATAATCATGCTCGAAACGCAGGTGTATGGATGCATGGTCCTCGGAAGAATGAATGTTAGCTCCTGCTATAGTATAGACCTGGTCTATCTTCTTACCATACAGATAAGAAATAATATCCACATCATGCACTCCAATATCCAGAATGACACCCACATCCCTAATTCTGGGGTTATAGGCACCCACCCTTCTTGTGGAAATGGATACTACCTTCCCTAATAGTCCGGACTCTATGATCTGCTTGAGCTTGATCACAGCAGGATTGAACCTCTCGATGTGCCCCACCATGAGCATCAATCCCTTTTCCTTGGCAGCATTGATCATCAGGTCTGCATTTTCAAGAGTGTCTGCAATTGGTTTTTCTACAAGAACATTAACTCCCGCATTCAAAGCGTCCAATGTTACCCCTGTATGCATTTTGGTGGGCACGACAATACTGACGGCATCCAATCCCTGGGCCAATAGCTTCTTATAATCCGTATAAGGCGTGGTGTTGAAAGTATGGGCAAGCTCTTCAACAAGTTCTTTGTTCACATCAGAGATACCAACCAGCTCTACGCCATCCATCTCACTGTAGATCCTTACATGGTTCTTTCCCATGGAACCTACACCAATGACTCCTATTCTTATCATGTCTTACCTCTGGTCCCATTCCTTTATACATGCAATGACAGTGTTTATATCAGCATCTGATAATCCTGGATGCACTGGTATGGACAGGACTTCGCGGGCCGCCTTCTCACTATTGGGGAAACTTCCTTCATAACCCATTTCCTTGTACAAAGGCTGCTGGTGGATACACAGGGGATAGTATGTACCGGTACCAATACCTTTCTCTTGAAGTGTATCACGTAGTGAATCACGGCGAGGTGTGCGGATAGTATACTGGTGGTACACATGTGAGCAGTTATCTTTCTCTACAGGTAATATGAGGTTCTTTGTGTCTTTAAGACCACTTGCAAGCTTCCTGGCGTTCTGCCTTCTTTTTTCAGTGAACTCGGCCAGCCTTCCCATCTGTACGATACCTATAGCAGCGGAAATATCGGTCATACGGAAATTATAGCCTATCATCTCATGCAGATAGCGCTGTTTTGATCCATGGGCTCTGAGCATGCGTGAGCGGGCTGCAATGTCCGGGTCATCCGTGGTAATGATACCACCTTCACTGGTGGTCATGTTCTTGGTAGGGTAGAAGCTGAAGGCACCGGTTCCGAATGAACCGACCTTTTTACCTTTGTACGTTGCTCCGTGGGCCTGACAGGCATCCTCGATGACAAGAAGGTTATGGTCTTCAGCTATTTCCATAATTGCGCCCATGTCAGCAGCATGCCCGTAAAGATGTACAGGCATTATTGCTTTTGTGCGGCTGGTTATCATCTCATGGACCTGGTCCGTAGAAATAATATAGGTATCAGGTTCAATGTCTGCAAAAACAGGTTTTGCGCCAGTGTACACAATAGAATTGGCAGTAGCTACGAAACTGAAGGGTGAAGTTATAACCTCGTCACCCTTGCCTATGCCATGGGCCATCAATGCTACATGCAATGCGGCAGTTCCGGAGTTTACGGCTACCGCATGATCCACTCCGATATATTCTGCAAAGGCCTGCTCGAACTGGGCCACCCTCGGCCCTTCAGCTATTACCCCTGAACGCAGTACGGCGGTGACGGCCTCGATCTCCGCTTCGTCAAGGTATGGTTTTGCGATGGTTATCATCATATACCTCTTTAAGAACTACAAATAAAACAATAGACCTATATTTATAATTTATTCAATTGTCTAAGCTTCTCCGGCAGTTCGGTTATTTTTGCCGGACATCCTATGGCAAGCTTCCACGGAGGCACGTCTTTTGTGACCAAAGCTCCGGCAGCCACCATTGATCCTTCGCCTATCTCCACTCCTGGAACAAGAGTGGCATTAGCACCAATGGATGCACCTTTGCACAGTGTAGGTCCATCGGCTATGTATTCGCCTCTCACAGGATATTTATCATTCGCAAGCACGGCACATGGACCGACGAATACGTTATCTTCTATTGTGACATGAGTGGGGATGTAGACATTACCCTGAATGCTCACATTGTTACCGATCTTTACATTACCGTCTATGATCACATTGGTGCCTACAAGCACACTGTTGCCTATTGAAGTGTTCTCCCTTATCATAGCATTGTGACCTGTTTTGAACCCGTTTCCTGTTTTCACGTTACTGAATATGGTAGTACCAGCACGGATGAAAGAGTCCCTTCCAATGGTGGTACCCGGATATTCGTGGTCCTCGATCTCGATCCCTTGTTTTATGATCTCCATTAACACACGATGTTCGGGGTAGCCCAATGTGACATTTTCCATAATGACAGTTCCTTCACCTACGGAAGTTCTGCCATACAGCTTTGAGCTTCGGTGTATCCTAATATTTTCTCCCATTAATATCCTCTTCTGACGATCAGCAAATTAAATATATTTTTCTTATTATATCGCTATTTGTATATATAAAGGTTACAGCATGTTTCAGGGCTTAAGAGCCCCCGATATGAAATATGATAGATATTTCTGTCGCAGGTATCTGACACTCAGGAGTAGAAGGATCATGAAACCCGTGGCCTCAGAAACGAACACATAATCGAGGGCCGGAGTATATGCATAGGTCATAAGGGTCTGGAAATAATCAAGTATCCCATCATAGGGCCCCGGATTACTTGGGAACTGCCAGCCCATAAGGGGCCAGAACAGTGTTGCAGGTACTTCCCACATATTGTCCTCGATCAAATGACAAAAACTTGCAGCTGAGAGGAACATGAATCTCATATCGTTCTTTTTCTTCCATATATAGAACGCAGCGCCGCAGAGGATTATAAAGAACAGCAGAGTATGTGCAAATATTCGTCCATTATCAATGGTTCCTGAGAATATGACCCTTCCTATTGGTTTATCAATAAGGTCCGGCAGCATGGAACCAAATAGTACGGCCGCATAGTCAATGCGGCCTTTCAAAGCTGGTAATCTATGCTCCAGAAGCATGAAAAGACCCAATGTTATTCCTAAATGGCCAAAGACAAACATCGCATTAATATAATATTCTGATATAAATACGTTTATGGTTTATCGAGCTGTTAATATATTCCCATTATATTTTTAAAAAGGGAATACAGCATAGCTATTTTTCGAAGAAAGTATTAGAAAGGTCCTATTTTCGGAACTTTCGATAAAATTTGCCATAAAATGGCTCCTCTTTTCTGTATTTTTTGATCTTTGTCCAATCGTTCACTTCTTTGATGAACTCTTCCCTGGACATGCCGATCTGCTTCAGGAAATCATCGAGGCCCTGCACTATCTGAGGTTTTTCCTGTTCTTCCAGTTCCAGTTTAAGAGCCTCTTCCCGTGTCATCTGTCCCAATCTTATGCGGTTGCTGTAATAGAATGTAGATGTTGTGACCTCCGGGAATTTGATAGTATGTATATAGAAGGGGATCTCATGCAGGAAGCAATCTGTATGTTCAAAACTATCTCCGGCCCTTTCCCATCCCATTTCACGAGCTATGGTTTCAAGGATCTCTTTATAATTAGGATCTAAATAGTCATATATTCCCACAGTCCCAGGAGTGATATATTTAGGAACGAACTTATCCTTGATGCCCATAAGGTTAAGTGCAGCGCTTAGATAGGACTTATAACTGACCTTTGGTTCATGATCCAATAAAGAAGCACACCCGTTCTTAAGTTCAATATCTTTGCATACGTTCTGGAAAACGGTAAGGTCCCCACTTTGGAAAACCTCGGGAAATCCACTCAAATAGGAGATCTTTCGGCCATTGCCGGATATTACGATCGGTATATTGAAAGCTTCAAGAGGGAAGTAACTCACTAATCCGATGCCCCGCATGCAGGGAACACATACATGGCCACACTGTACTATAAACTGCTTGTATAGTTCAAGCATTGTTTTCGGATTGACGGCAAAATAAATATGATCTGCTCTTGTAGCATTGATCGCATTTTTTATGTTCTTTCTTGCGTAGTCTGATAAGAACCCATTGTCAAAAGTAATGCACAGGCATTTGAGGTTGTATATCTTATCGCAAACATAGAGTGCATATGTGCTGTCCTTTCCTCCGCTCAGAGGGATAAGGCAATCATATTCAGCATTTTGTTTTTTCACTTTTTCAACAATTTGCTCAAATTGCTTTTTCTTCATCTCTTTTACATTGTTCCAATCACCGAACGATCGGTCAAAACTGTTACAATAATTACATACCCCTTTGTCATCAAGCTTTACACTTGGCAAACTTGCTGGCAGGATACACCGGGAACACCTTATAATTTCTTCCAATAATATACCTCCACGTAAAAAAGGTCATTAGATCAACTTTTAATTACTTCTACCCAAATATATATTAATCGAATATAAATGCATTGTGTTTTAATTGCATGTACGGTTCTAACGCAGGAAGTAGTCACGATGATTACAGCTACTTTGCACGAAGATCGAATTATGGCAGATCTCAAGCCGATGCCGGAAGTAAAGCCTCTGGAAGAGTACACCGCTATTGTACTGTTTGCTCCACTCTACGTGCTTCACTGGCGCAAGGAAGCATTGGCTTTTCGTTCACAGCATCGTAAATTTGAAATGCATGCGGGATCTAAAAAAGTATAGGTATGGAAATAAAAGAACTGGTACATCACATACATTCCTCAGGATATGAATTTGTGCTTGCTGTTACGGGTGGTGGAACAGAGGCCCTCGGAGAACTATTAAGATATGGAGGAGGCTCGGCCACTTTGCTGGAAGCGATAGTGCCATACAGCCAGCAGGCGCTTGATGTGTTCACAGGCAAGAAGCCGGAAAAATATGCTTCGACAAGAACGGCGCGGGCAATGGCTATGGCCGCCTTTCAGAAAGCAATACTGATACAAGGTTCTGGACAAAAAGGACTCGAGCACCTCCTTGGTATCGGTGCGACCTGTACCCTGGCAAGGGCAGGTGAACGAAAAGAAAGACAGCATGAACTGCACATGACAGTCCAGTCAATTCAGAGCACAACCACTTATAGTATCTGTTTTTTAGAAAAAAGGGACAGGGGACATGAAGAAGCTATAGTGGCCCGATCGATCATTAACATGATAGCTTCAGCCTGTGATCTGGATGTCACAATAACAGATGGTACCGGATTATTGTCCCATGAAAGACCGCAAATAAGGCGGGTGCAAGCTATTGAGGCAATATCGAAGCTGTTGCATGGGACTGCTTCGTCTGATAGGGTCCCAGGCTGTGTGAGGATAACCGGACAAGAGGGTAATACACATCATTCACACAGGATCATATTCTCCGGCTCCTTCGATCCTTGCCATAAGAACCATGTGGAAATGGCACGGATAGCATCCAGGAAGTATGGTCTGCCAGTACATTTCGAAATCTCGCTCCTGAATGTGGACAAACCGCCAATAGACTATATCTCTCTTGAGGAGAGGATATCTTCTATAAAAACCTGGCATGATCCTGATTCTATGGGGGATATATTTGTGACGGATACACCTCTTTTTGCAGAAAAGGCCATCATTTTTCCGGATTCCACTTTTATTGTGGGTGCCGATACTATGAAGAGGCTCTTTGATCCGAGGTATTATCGTCCTGAAGACGATCTCTCTTCTCTTCTTGAACTTTTCAGGAAACAAGGGATAGATTTTCTTGTTTTCAGCAGAAAAGGGATACCAATTGAGATACCAGCAGATGTTGAACCAATAATAACTATAGTTTCCGAGGATGAATATAGCGACGATGGAATTTCTTCCACGCAAATAAGAAATTTACAACAGAGCAAGTAGTGCTGATGAAAAGAACCTGTTCGGGATGTTATCTTTCTGTTTCAGAGTATAACTGAGGGTATCCCCGTTCTTTATGCACTTTGATAATATCGTTCCTAAGCCCGCTGGCAAGCTTTTGCAATATCAACTGAGCCTGAATTATCTTGTCAGGGTTGAGTTTGTCCCATTGTTCTGATGCTATGCGGTCCATTACCGACTTAAAGCCATCAAGCTCCTCTTTCTGGACACAGGAATGTACGTTCATGCAGGAACAGTGCTGCTTTTTTACAAGATCGAGCATTTCTTCAAACTCACTGCCAGTTAATACATGGCAGAACTCGTGACATACAGGAGACACTTTTCCATCTATATAATGCACCTCTGCCAGGAATAGGAAAAGTTCGCACTCGTATATCCAGTCGCGTATCTCGTATAGATAATGCATATTCGTATGTAATTGCTAACTGGAAAATATAAAAATTTTATGGTCGCTTTAAAGATACTCTACGAATTCTACTAATCTGTTAAATCTATCACTTTTTTACTTTCCTTTCCACTAAACTGCAAATAAGCAACATGCAGGAGCATAACATTCTCTAGAGATTGGTTGACTGTAAAAAAAAGAGCTGAATCTTTCTCAGCTCACGTTCAGAGTACTCATACGCGTGTCACAGTCAATTTCGGTCTCTGATCAGCATTTGACCAATTTGAGCTATAGAAAGCAATGTAATTACCGCTCTCGGTCTTTGCCTTGAGGAAGAAACCAGTGTTCTCATACGTACCACTTATGTATTCCTGTACAAGCTGTGTGACGTCAAACTCATAGTACTTGTTATCAGGCACAGTGCTTACCGGGAATGTCACTGAGGCATACGGTGTGCTGCCTTGTGATACATTGTTCTTGTCATACCAATCTCCTCCTGCTGTAGTCCAAGGAATACCAGACATTCTGGAGTTCCAGGTCACATACTTTGGATCCCACTTCTTTGGTCTGTAGATCTCCACCACTGTCTCAGAAGTGCGGGTATCACTTGCATAATACCAGTAAAGCGACAGAGTTGCCTGGGATATGGTATCCGTTGTGTTGTATGTGCTTAGGTCGAACAAGATCACATCTCTGTAACTGGTTGTTCCAAGCCTTCCGACGTCAATAAAGTTGGAACTGGCAAGGACAGTATTTGGAGAAGACTGACGCAATCTGTTGTCATAAGCAGCTGTGTACGAGACAGAACTTCCTGTTGAAGATGTTGGTTCACTGACAAGCACTTCTATTGTGTCTGAATCGGTCTGTCCGATGGTATCTGTGACCGTAAGGGCCACAGTGTAAGTTCCTGATGTTGCATATGTATGAACTGGTGAGACACCGCTGCCTACAGCTGTACCGTCACCAAAGTCCCACGAGTATGAGGCTATAGCATCATCATCAATGGAACCACTGCCATCGAAAGTTACAGCTATACCCGTGGTAGCATTCTTATCAGCACCCGCATCTGCAACCGGTGGAGTATCTACAGAACCAATTGGGTCACTTACAACCACTTCCAATGTGTCTGAATCGGTCTGTCCGATGGTATCAGTGACCGTAAGGGTCACAGTGTAAGTTCCTGATGTTGCATATGTATGAGCCGGTGAGACACCGCTGCCTACAGCTGTACCATCACCAAAGTCCCACGAGTATGAGGCTATAGCGTTATCATCAGTGGAACCACTGCCATCGAAAGTTACAGCTATACCCGTGGTAGCGTTCTTATCAGCACCCGCCTCTGCAACTGGTGGAGTATCTACAGGACCAACGGGTTCACTGACAAGCACTTCCATTGTATCTGAATCTGTCTGTCCGATGGTATCTGTGACCGTAAGGGTCACAGTGTAAGTTCCTAGTGTTGCATATGTATGAACTGGTGTGACTCCGTTAGCTTCAGAGGTTACGCCATCGGATACATCAAAGTCCCACGAATATGAGGCTATAGGCTTGTCATCAGTGGAACCACTGCCATCGAAAGTTAGAGCTATGCCCGTAGTAGCATTCTTATCAGCACCTGCATCTGCAACTGGAGGAGTATCTACAACAGGTGGTGCGAGTGGAGCTGAAGCACCACTGAGACACACTGTCAACTTCGGTCTCTGATCAGCATTCGGCCAATCTGAGCTGTAGAATGCAATGTAATTACCGCTCTCGGTTCTTGCCTTGAGGAAGAAACCAGTGTTCTCATACGTACCACTTATGTATTCCTGCACGAGCTGTGTGACATCAAAGTCATAATACTTGTTGTCAGGCATAGTGCTTGACGGGAATGTCACTGAAGCATACGGAACGCTGCCTTGAGATGCACCATTCTTATCGAACCAATTGCCTCCGGGTGTGGTCCAGGGTGTTCCAGACATCCTGGTGTTCCATGTGACATACTTCGAATCCCACTTCTCTGGCCTGTAGATCTCTACTACCGTATCAGAAGTACGAGTATCACTTCCATAATACCAGCAGAGCGACAGGGTTGCCTGGGATATGGTATCCGTTGGTTTGTATGCACTGAGATCGAACCACATCACATCTCTGTAACTTGTTGTGCTAAGCTTTCCAACGTCAATATAGTTGCTAGTGGCATAAACAGTGTTCGGGGACGACTGACGCAATCTATTGT
>NZ_JBFXHJ010000054.1:0-14569 GCF_050177135.1 Methanomethylovorans sp. | reverse complement strand
TGCGAGCTGTTCCACGATCGCATGTCCGAACTTCTCGGCAGCCTTCGGATCCCTTGCGGTGATTATGTTCCCGTCCACCACTACATCCTTATCTGTATACAGACCGCCGTACTTCTCCAGCTCTGCAATGCATTCCTTGTCCTTGAACACCGTACAGTCCCTGTCCTCCAGGATCTTCGCCCTGGCAAGGACCACAGGTGACACGCATATAGCGGCTACGAGCTTATCCTGGTCGAAAGCATCCTTCACCAGCCTCTGCAGATCCTTGTTAGGCCAGAGGTGTTCCCTGGAACCGCCGCCACCGGCAATGATCAGTCCGTCAAAATCGGTCATGATGGCGTCCTTGATGCTGATGTCGGGCTTTATCTTTGCGCCAAGCGCCCCGTGGGCCTCTTTTGTACTGTTACTTGCAACTGTAATGCTCACCCCTGCATCTTCCAGGATATCCCTCGGTTCTAAATACTCTTCATCTCTGAAGTTATCCTGAGCAACCACCATCAGTATTTTTTTATCATCAAGTTCTGAACTCATAAGATCACTACTATGGAATTTTTATTATGTTTAGATAATTTATCAGCGTGCTGTACCATGGGCCGACAAGTATACCCAAAAGCCAAAGGTATACATCCATCTCGTCCTCACACGCAGAAGTGCAGATTAACAGTAGTATAACACTAGCATCATCATTAGCTGCACATAAGGCACATATTTGGTCCCTAAAACCCTATGTTTAAATTAAGGAATAAATATTTATCGCAGATAGCCAGCCTATTAAGATACATTAACATACAAATATAAAGAAAAGTAAAATGGGGGATCTCATGGATACAACATCGGCTGCAAGATACATTCGCTGGTTCGGGGAAATAAGGATCGAGGATATACCTGAGGTAGGAGGGAAGAACGCTTCCATCGGGGAAATGTACAGGGAACTGCAAAACGCAGGCATCAAAATACCCAACGGTTTTGCCATCACCGCAGATGCCTACTGGCACATGCTGCAAGCCGCCGGTGTACTCGATGAGCTCAGGAAGACCATAGAGGGCCTTGATATAAGTAATGTGGAGGACCTGGCCACAAGAGGCAGCAAAGCAAGGGACATCATCCTCGAGGCAGGCATTCCTGATGACCTGTGGGCGCAGATCAAGGCGGCCTACGATAAGCTCTGCCAGGAGTATGGTCCTGATACCGATGTAGCGGTCCGCAGTTCTGCCACTGCCGAGGACCTTCCCACTGCCTCTTTCGCCGGCCAGCAGGAAACATATCTCAACGTGCATGGCTATCCGGCCCTGAAGACCGCGTGCATCCGCTGTTTTGCTTCCCTTTTCACAGACCGCGCCATATCGTATCGTGTCACGAACAGCTTCGATCACTTCAAGGTGGGCCTTTCCATCGGTGTCATGAAGATGGTACGCTCAGACCTTGCTTCCAGCGGCGTGATATTCACCCTTGATACGGAAAGCGGCTTTAATAATGTGGTTTTCATCACAGGTGCTTACGGCCTGGGTGAGAACGTTGTGCAGGGAGCTGTTAATCCTGATGAGTTCTATGTCTTCAAACCCACTCTCAAAGCAGGGTACAGGCCCATTGTCCAGAAAAAGCTGGGCAGCAAGGATATAAAGATGATCTACGGACATGGGGATTCCAAGGTCCAGACCCGTAATGTGGAAGTTCCCGAATCCGATAGGCGCCGGTATTGCATAAACGACGAGGAAATATTGACCCTGGCCAGATATGCAGTCACCATAGAGGACTATTATTCCCACAAGGCAGGCAAGCCCGTGCCCATGGATATAGAATGGGCCAAAGATGGCACAACAGGCGAGCTCTTCATAGTGCAGGCCAGGCCCGAAACAGTACAAGCCCACAGGTCGCGGGATGTTCTGGAAACTTATTATCTGGATGAGCGCAGTCAGGTACTTGTAGAAGGCAGGAGCGTGGGAGGAAAGATAGCTGCCGGCAAAGCCCGTGTCATTACTGACGTCTCACAACTGCCGCAGTTTATTCCAGGTGAGGTCCTGGTGGCCGATACCACTACCCCTGACTGGGAACCGATCATGAAGACAGCTGCTGCTATCGTCACCAATAAAGGTGGCAGGACATGTCATGCAGCCATTGTGAGCCGGGAGTTAGGCATCCCTGCAGTGGTAGGTGCAGAGGACGCGACCGAACACCTGGTCAACGGCACGGAAGCAACCGTAAGCTGTGCAGAGGGAGATGTAGGCCGGGTATACGCAGGCATCCTGCCCTTCCATGTGGAAACCGTTGATCTTAAAGGCCTCAAACGCCCCCGTACTGAAATAATGATGAACCTTGGCAATCCCGAAGAGGCTTTTTCCCTTTCCATGATCCCCAACGACGGTATCGGGCTCGCACGGCTGGAGTTCATAATCACGAGCTATATCAAGGTGCATCCCATGGCTTTGGTGCATCCTGAAAAAGTAAAAGACGAAACCACTCTTACTCTTATCAGGCAACTGACCCGGGGCTATGTAAACATGGCCGATCACTTTGTTGAAAAGCTGGCCCAGGGAGTGGGCACGATCGCTGCGGCCTTCTATCCAAAACCAGTGGTAGTGCGCATGAGCGATCTCAAGTCCAATGAATATGCGAGCCTCCTGGGTGGTAAATACTTCGAGATCGACGAAAGCAATCCCATGTTAGGGTTCAGAGGGGCTTCCCGATACTATGATGACAGGTATCGCGAAGGCTTTGCCCTGGAATGCCAGGCCATGAAGAAAGTAAGGGACGAGATGGGCCTCACTAATCTCATCCTGATGATACCCTTCTGCCGCCGGGTGGAAGAAGCAGAACAGGTTATCACAGAGATGGAAAAGAATGGCCTTAAAAGAGGAGAGAACGGTCTGCAGGTCTATGTGATGTGCGAGATACCGAACAATATCCTGCTCGTGGACGAGTTCAGCAAGTATTTCGATGGTTTCTCCATAGGCTCCAATGATCTTACCCAGCTTACCCTGGGAGTTGACAGGGATTCTGAGGTGCTTGCAGCTTCCTTCGACGAAAGGGATCCAGGTGTCATGAAAATGGTCTCAATGGCTATACAGGGAGCTAAGCGCAATGGGAAGCACAGCGGATTATGTGGTCAGGCACCCAGTGATTATCCGGAATTTGCGGAGTTCCTTGTAAAGGAAGGCATAGACTCCATATCCCTGAATCCCGATTCTGTCATGAAGATCACTATAAAGGTACTGGAAACAGAGGAAAAAAGCCTATAAGCCGCATTCATGAGGACCGCAGTGGTTCTGCGTTCCTGTTTTCCCATTTCACTGCAATCATTACCAGTCAAATTATTTCAGGTTAACTGTTACTATTTTATACTATTCGAGCATAATGCCCTTTATGGAACGCTCCATAAAAATGATCATGGCACTTCTGATATTGGCCGCGCTTGCAGTCGTGCTGGTCCATGCTCTGTTGCCATATACTAATGCATTTCTGGGAGCTTTCATACTTTACGTCCTGCTGCGTCCTGTATATCATCTTATGGTCAGAAGAGGGCATTTACCCAGAAGCTTTTCGGCCCTTTTGTCTATTGCTCTATCTTTCCTTCTTATATTGGTGCCTATGTATTTCCTTATCTCAACTATAGCAATGGAACTACAAAATGCCTTGGAGTATATAGGTTCTATTCCTCTGTATGCAGAATCTGTACGCATTTTTCTGGAGGACCTGCATCTTGAACGCTTGCCAGTGAACCTGGATATAAGGACAAAGGTTGTGGAACTTGCTTCTTCCATTGCCAATTATGGCAGTGGGGTATTGCTCAGTGCAGTGCAAAGCCTGGGACAGCGTGCTATAGAATTCACTATAATGTTCTTCCTTTTATACTACCTGCTGACAGGAGAAGATTCGGATTTTGCGAAGAGCCTCTATTCAGCTATTCCCTTTAACAGGGAAAATTCTGACAAATTACTGGATGAGTTCAGGGTTGTTGTTAAGACAACTCTTGTTTCATCTCTTATCATCGCCATAATACAGGGCGGGATACTTACGATCGCTTTTCTTCTCATGGGTATACAGGGTGCGATACTGTGGGGTACGGTAGCAGCGGTCTTTTCTTTTCTCCCTCTGGTGGGTGCGACCATCGTATGGTTCCCTGCGGTCATTATCCAGCTGTTACAGCATGATTACTTTGTTGCGGTCGGGATCCTGTTCACAGGGATCGTCATAAGCACCATGGACAACTTCGTAAGGCCGTTCATCCAGAAACAGCTTGGTTCTATCCATCCTATGATATCCCTGCTGGGGATTATCATTGGCATCAATCTGTTCGGCCTCATAGGCCTAATAGTGGGACCCCTTTTACTATCTTATTTCCTGCTGGTTGTCAGGATGTTCCATGAAGAGTACATTGCAAATTATAACTAGGGACAATCGGTGTCTTATGGTATCCACCTGGCAGCTTCAAGTTCAGGACATAAGTGAAAGGTTTTTAGGATTGCAGTTGATCTACTAGCCATTTTTCATCGGGAATGTTTTCTGCCTTCCCAAGAAAAGCAATAAATAGTACTATATATATTTTTTGCATTTGTACCATCTTTACTTAACAACTATTTATAAAAAGAAGTTTGTTGATGCTGTTTTTGGATTAACGCCGTGAATCAGAGGACCACTGAATATATATAGTTTGTTTTTACAAGATTTAGGCACATTACCTATAGAATAAAAAAGGAGTTTGTAATAATGAGCTATAGTCTTGGTATAGATGCAGGAGGGACGTATACTGATGCTGTTCTTCTAAGAGATGAAGACAATTCGATAATCCAGGCGAATAAAGCGTTAACAAGTTATCCGGACCCGCTGGATGGGATCAAGAGAGCGATTGGCGGACTGGACCCTGCATGCCTCAAAGATGTTAAAGTTGTGTCAGTATCCACAACTCTTTCCACAAACAGTATACTGGAAGGTACTGGTTTTCCTGTCGCCATGATACTTATTGGAAACTACGATATCAGGCAAGAGCTTCCAACGAGGCATTTTATACAGGTACGCGGCGGTCATGATCACAATGGTGTTGAAACTAACAGTTTGGATCTTGATTCCATCAGAGAATTTGCTATGGAGGTAAAAAATAAGGTTTCAGCTTTTGCAATATCCTCATATTTCAGCATCCGAAACCATGACCATGAACTTATGGCCAAGGAACTTATCATGGAACTCACAGGCCTTCCTGTGGTCTGCAGCTATGAACTCTCTCAGGACCTTGGAGCTTTTGAAAGAGCAATTACAGCCGTCCTTAATGCACAACTGATACCTGTGACCGAGAGATTCATGAAGAACGTTGAAACAGAAATAATTTCAAGGGGGATAAATGCAAAGATATTCATGCTCAAATGTGACGGATCTGTCATAGGCATACAGAGCGCCCTCAAAAAACCCATCGAGTCCATCTTTTCAGGACCAGCGGGGAGTCTTGTGGGAGCTTCGTTCCTTGCGAAAAAGGAAACATGTGCCGTTATAGATGTGGGAGGCACCAGCACAGATATTTCAGTTATCTATAGCGGGGTTCCCAATATGAGTGATTCCGGCGCGGTTGTAGGCGGGTGGAAGACCAGGGTTAAGGCGATCAGGATGGAAACATCTGCAATGGGTGGTGACAGCCATGTATGGGTCAAAGGCAAAGATATCAATATAGGTCCTCGAAGGGTTATTCCCCTATGCAGGGCTGCTGTGCTTTATCCCGATTTCCTCGAGCATCTCAGGATAAATCCAATGCCCACTAAAATGCAGTTGGGTATCAACTATCAGCCAACAAAGTTCTACCTGCGGACAGACTATGAGGTGCTGAATGTCAGCGAAGAAGAACAAAAGATACTCGATGCCGTGAAAAAACATCCTACATCGATAACAGAGATATTCAACCGGATCAAAAAATATCCTGCCAGCAATGTACTGGATAGTCTTATTCAAAAAAGGCTCTTGCAACCTATCGGGTTCACGCTCACGGACGCCTTACACGTGCTTGGAGAGTATACGGAAAGGAATGTCGAAGCTGCAAATACAGGTGCTGATCTGCTTGGTTCATTAGTGGACATGGACAGATATGAATTTGCAAGGCACATCAAGGCGGAATTTGCAAAGAACATGGCATGTGATCTCATGTCATTCTTCCTTGAAGGGGTGGAGAAAAAAGAAATAAGGAAAATATTTAATATCCAGTCACCTGCAAAGTTCAAGGTGGAGGTTCCTGTTGTGCTGATAGGCGGACCTACAGCTGCCTTTGTGGAAAATATGAAGGAGATACTGGATGCGGAAATAATCCTTCCGGAATATTCCAGCGTAGGGAATGCTGCCGGTGCACTGGCTGCAAAAGGTATCCGAAGATTCGAAGTGCTGATAAGACCAGCATCAATGGCAGCTCCGGATTGGGAATTCCTTGTATTTTCCGAATGTGGGAAAAGTAATTTCCATGATTACCAGGAAGCACTGAATTATGCCATCAGCCTTGGGGAAACCACTGTCCTCAGTTACATGGAAGATGCCGGACTTGGATCAGATCACATCCAAATAGATGTTAATAAAGAGGAAATTATCCCGATGGGATGGAAAACACCAATGGAAACAAAAATTGTTGTACTCGGTGTTGGAAACAGGAAAACTGAGCAGGATTGCTGTTAAACATCTGTTTCGGTTATAAAAGAAGAAATATCTATGGAGTTTCCTTCGTGGGTGAGAATTCATCTCCCCATGATCTTTTCCTGAGGGTCCTTGTGGTATCTTCATCCTCCTTTCTGGAGTATGAAGAACACATATCCATACTCATCCTTATATTTTTGGAATATCTCTATTTCCTTTCTCGAAAAAGCTATTATAGATTCGGCTTCAGTATCGCCTTTGAACTTTCCTTCTATTTCATCAAGCCTTTTCTCAAAATGAACGTAGAAATCATCCCACCAGGCAGATGCCGGCAATCTGAACTTGTCGATGATCTTGTAGCCTGCAGCCTTTATGATCTTCTCATTCCCGGGAATTGTCTTTATGGCAGGATAACATTCCTGCCAGAATTGCAGCACTTCAGCCGAAGGTTTATCGGTAAACCAGGCTGCTTCGGTCAGCGCCATGAACCCCCCATCCTTCAGGAAGCGTTGCCAGTAGGTAAGTCCCTTTTCAAAACCCATAACAAAGATGGCACCTTCTGACCATATTATATCGAACTCGCCATCTTCAAAAGGCAGATCGTCCATAGAGGCACATACTGTTGATATCCTATCGGCAAGTCCCATTGCAGCAGCCTTATGCATCAGATCGTCAAGATAGGGTTGGTAAATATCAGTTGCTGTTATGTGGCAGTTGCCGCATATCTTTGCAATATGCAGTGTCTGCATACCCACTCCGCAGCCGATGTCAAGTATTCTGGCATCCGGAATAGAAGAGATCGACCTGAAGGCTTTTTCTGTGCATTCATTACTGCCCGGACCCTGGCGCGGCAGGCCGTCAAATATCTCAAAAATTGCAGATTCGCTCATAAAAAGGGACATGATGAAAATATATTAAAGTTCTTTTGGTCTGGGGCATATCGCAAATTGGATTTTAAAATAATCTGCCGCAAATTATTTAAGAATACCCGGAAAAGAATTCTTTATGGACATGCATTCACTTCCAATAGATTCAGATCTTGCTGACAAGACAACAATTCCGGGATGGGATGAAGAACTCGCATCAGCTTTTTCTGTCTACAAAGACCCGTACATAGCCGGAAGGATCGTGTCAAGACATAAAACCAACTGGGAAGTTCTCATTTCAGGCACCATCATCAAAGCCGGATTATCAGGTGCACTTCTACGAATAGGTAAACAGCCGGTAGTGGGCGATTTTGTTGTTTTGCTTAACCAGGAAGAAATTAATTCTTCTATAATAGTCAATGTCCTACCCCGAAAAACATGTCTTTCAAGAGGCGCTGCAGGCGATAACAATGAAGAGCAGGTAATTGCTGCAAATATAGATACTATTTTTATTGTAACAGCAACAGGAAAAGACCTTAACCTGCGAAGAATTGAACGCTATCTCACGGTTGTATACGCATCGGGTGCAAAACCGGTAATTGTACTGAACAAGGCAGACCTTACCGATAAACCCACTGAAGCTGTTGATAAAATAAGGAATATTGCAGGTGATGTTCCGGTCATTGCTATAAGTGCCCTTTCAAAAGCAGGTCTGGATAAACTTGAGATCTATATTGAACCAGGCAGAACTGTGGCACTCGTGGGATCGTCCGGTGTTGGAAAATCCACACTCATAAACGCATTCCTTGATGGATCTGTCCAGAGAACCAATGATATCCGGGAAGATGATGAAAAAGGTAGGCATACAACCACAGTAAGGCAATTGTTCCTGCTACCAAACGGAGGAGTAATTATTGACAATCCGGGTATCCGGGAGATCCAGCTCGGGGATAGTTACGATGGGTTAGAAAAAGCTTTTTCCGATATTGCCAGAGTAGCTGAAAAGTGTCGTTTCAAAGACTGCACACATGATCAGGAACCGGGGTGTGCGGTCCAAAAAGCGGTCCAGGAAGGAAGCATTGCAAAGGAAAGAGTGGACAGTTACCATAAATTGAATGCAGAACTTGCATTCCAGTCAGAAAAGACAGAAATAGGACTGAAAAGACTTGAAAAGAAAAAATACAAAGGAATGCAAGTCAGTCCCAGAAAACTCAGGGAATATAAAGAAAAAAGTTACTGATCTCGTCTTTGATCATTCTGATAATGTGTTACGATCGTGGATAGTGATCGCTATCCAAAGAGTATGCTTCTGCTGATCATTTCAATTTATGCTTTCCGGGATATATTCGTTGGATGGGGTTTGAGTTGCCATAGGCTGGCTATTTCTTCCTGTTTTCCCTTACATTACTGTTCATTGCCAGTTCCACAAAGGGACGGTTCCTTTTGCGCATATCTGCAAACCTTTTGAGTAACAGATCAGCCTGTTTTTTGGGAACTGTGACAAAAGAGAACTTGGAGAACACTTCAATAGTGTCAAGCTCCAGGTCGTTTATGCCTGATTCCCTGCTGAGAAAAGCTGGCATCTTTTCAGGGGTCATATCTTCGTAATCTCCAATAGCTACAAAAAGCCTCACTTTGCCGTCATCTTCTTTAGATCTGCCCGCATCCAGTTCAGGATAATGGTCTTCTTTAAGAGTATCCTGGAAATAATATTTCAGGAGGGATGCGACCACAGCATTGGCCTGCTGTCTGTCAAGCAGTTCGTTTGCCAGCTTCAGAAAATCCTGATATTCTCCTGTTCTGATGATCTGTGCTATATCCCGCTTGAAACTCTTTGTACGGCTGTTTAGAACATCTTTTACAGATGGGACTTTCTCCAGTCTCACTTCTGCACCCGCGGTTCTTATGAAAGATTCGAACCGGCGTGAATCGGCGGGTGTAACGAAAGTAATTGCAGTGCCCTGTTTTCCCGCTCTGCCTGTCCGGCCTATCCTGTGAATATAAGATTCAGCATCCTGAGGTAAGGAATAGTTTATCACATGAGTCAGCTCCACTACATCTATCCCCCTTGCTGCCACGTCCGTAGCAACAAGAATATTGAGCCTCCGAGTCCTAAATTTCTTAAGGATGTTCTCTCTCTGGTCCTGGGTGAGATCCCCATTGAGGGCATCAGCAGCATACCCTCTTTCTCCCAGCTTCTGGGCTATCTCAACAGTATCACTTTTAGTATTACAGAAGACCAGTCCGTAAAAACCATCGTTTATATCTATAAGCCTGCATAAAGCCTCAAACTTTTGCTCTTCTGTAAGTTCGAACCAAACCTGGTCAGTGAACTCTGCGATAAGGTCTTCCTGGGACACTGAAACATAGTCATGGTTTCTCATGTGCTTTTTTGCGAGCTTGATTATAGGCGTAGGCATAGTTGCTGAGAACAGCAGCATTTGCTTGTTCTCATTTGTGCTCCTGAAGATCTCCTTCACATCTTCAATGAAACCCATGTTGAGCATCTCATCTGCTTCGTCAAGTACAAGATAGGAGACAGAGTCCAGTTTTATATTGCCCCTTTTCAGATGGTCGATGATCCTTCCGGGAGTACCTACAACGATGTCAGCTCCAGATGTCAGTGTCTTAAGTTGGTTCTTGATAGCCTGGCCACCGTACAACGGCACGATCCTTATGTTCTTATCCCCTCTGAGAGATTCTAGCTCTTCAGACACCTGAAGTGCCAGTTCTCTTGTGGGGGTCAGGACCAAAGCCTGTATGGAAGCTGCATTCCCTGTCAGTCTTTCAATTATGGGTATACCGAAAGCAGCAGTTTTTCCTGTACCGGTCTGCGCCTGTCCGATGATATCGCGGTTTCCTTTCATAAGGAGAGGAATAACATGTACCTGGATGGGAGTGGGTTTGAAAAAACCTTTCTTTTCCAGAACATCCAGCATGCTCTGGGATAGATTGAACGTTTTGAAACTGTCAAATTTTGTCATATAATCACTTTGATCCTGAAAAGCTTTTAGAATGCAAACCCACTGCTAGTAATATAAGGGATAGGCAAAACTATGTTATTGCTTCAGATGTGTAGAATAACAGAACTCAGATATATAAAGTCGCCTTGAAAAGATACATTGCCAAAAAACAAAATGAGAAGTTTTTACCTCCCAAGTAAAAATTATATTACTGAATAATATATTTATTTTTTTTTCTTTGCAGGTGCCTTTGCAGCCGCTTTTGCTGGTTCAGCTGCTTTTGCTACCTTCTTCTGCTCTTCTTTCTTTGCCATTCTCTTCTCACCTCCAGCTGGAGAAATACCATTTTGCCTATTATATGATAATTTGAGGCAATTCAACAGGCTGTACAAGGTTTATTGCAGTTTTCATACCGCATTGAACATTTAAAGCCATTAGCAGACTTTATAGATTGATATATGCTAGATTTGCTTCTAGTTATACAATCTATTATCTTCTGTAATTTCAATATATATAAAACTACCGTATTATCCCCATTTTTATTATTTAAGTTAGTATTGAGTTTAAAATACGTTTAAAAATTAGAGTTCAAAATATCATCTCTAATGAATAATTTACACTATTTTCAGGTAACCGATAAGATATCCAGTTAAAAGATCGATAGTATTTGCCATCTTTCAATAGCAGGGATATTGTGGGTTCCGTCATTTGACAAGCGGCACTGTCAGGCTCCCCTGTGGCAGGACCACTGCATAAGGTTCCTTACCTTTAGCGCGGATGGTAGCTATCGCCATATCAAAAGTTTCTTGCAGGTCTGTGTGAGGTTTAAGTCTGGCCATTTCCAAAGTACCAGTATCCAGGTCTGAGACTGCCCACATCTGGGCATGCATTCCCATCTGTATCATCTTGGCAGCTTTATGATACCCAAGCTTGTACCCTTCGGCTATCTTCTGCATAACTTCCTCGGAAGTCTGAGCACAGCAAAGCAGTTTAAGGAATGTGTCATCTCCTATTCCCTCCCTGCATTTGGAAACAAGTATTATGATCCCGCCTTGTTCCAGTGCCAGTTTTCCGTTCTCCAGAGCTTTCTGGGACTGGTACAGGTCGATGTCCATGGGATATGGGGCTACAGTAAGGACTATGTTCCCTCTCCGTCCGCAGGGAGTACAGAAAACCTCGTTTGCCTTTTTCACTGCTAATTCAAATGACAGTTTAAGATCCCCTGCTACCATAGCATATAATCCATGATCCGCTGTCAGGACGGTCTGTATAGAGAATACGTGCAGGTCATTCAATACCTTCATGGCATCTTCCATATCTTCTGCTACCGGATTTCCTTTCAGGGCAAGAGGTGCGGCCTTCTCGGAAAGAGCATGCATATGGTTCATTTCTATGGTCCTGTAAGCGGCAACTCCCGGAAGGAATGATTTCCTGCCACCGGTATAGCCTGCAAAGTAGTGCGGTTCCACACTCCCTATCACCAGGATGTTCTTAGTTTCAGTGACAAGCCTGTTAAGATACATCTCGGTACCGTTGCTTGATTCTCCCAGATATACCATATCTTCATCTTTGCGTGCATCATGCACATGTATACTGCTGCGGAACTCATCCAGAAGTTCACCAAATATATACTTCAACTCATCTTCAGTAGGTCCCCTGTGTGCTCCGGTGGCGATCAGGAATTTTACATCAGGATGTTCCTTTAAAATGGGATATAGTTCTTTGAGCACCTTTGATGTGGGAGTTGGCCTGGTGCCATCATTCACAAGGACAAGTAATTTATCGCTTGTGCGGGCAAAAGTGGAAAACGCCTCCATACCAACAGGTATTTCCAGGGCTTGTGCTATGATCTCGGACTCCTTGCCAACCTTCACATTGACCGGAGCAATGATCTCGTGAGGAATAGTTACATCCAGGTCAATATATTCCTGCCCATAAGGTACCTTTATTAAAATGATGATCTCTCCTTAGTTGATTTTGATATCCGTGTTCACAGTTCTTGACCTACATCTGATCATCAGTACTGTGTCTTGAAACACCAGGTTTGATTTAATGTTATGATAGTTTTTCCTGCCGCATAAGCAAGAGGGTTTATTTAATTGTTGCCAGTCTCCTTATGCGTTCAAGTTATATAGTTTAGGCCAGTTATGTTACTGTATACCCAGAGTAAAGTTGTATAATTATCATTGAAGATTGTCTTTTTCTGAATGAAATTTATGGTTTTGTTCTGAAGGCGCTTAAGCTCAGAAGTGATCATGGGCGATGTTTGTAGCATCTCTTTGAAGATCCTGTGGAACTTCTTACTTTACTAAGGCGCATCCGTTATCCTATATGAAGATACAAAATGGAGGAATCAGTTTGGCAAATTATAGAAGCAATAACCGCAAGAAGAACTCACAAAGTGGAAGTAACAGTCCGGAACAGATCACAAAGGTGCGTACCCCCCGCCAAAGAGATAATGAAGTATTTGCTACTGTCTCCAGTCTGCTTGGCGCTAACCGCGTGAGATTACAGTGCATGGATGGTATTGTACGCATGGGCAGGATCCCCGGATCCAAGAAAAAAAGTATGTGGGTAAGAGAAGGAGATCTGGTCATTGCCACTCCCTGGGAAATACAGGATTCAAAAGCCGATGTGATCTGGAGATATACCCGGCCACAGGTGGACTGGCTTGCACGTAAGGGCTTCCTCAAATAACCGGAAGGAACCTTAAAGTACTTTATAACTACTTTTTTGATAAAAGAAAAAGAGATAAGGAAAATCATACTAACAGATTTTCCTTAGAAACCAAATTTAATTATTATTACTCTACAACTTCAGCAAATGCGAACTTGCGCATGACCTTTGTGACCTTTATGGTTACTTCGTCGCCCACAGATGTGCCTGGAACGAAGATAACGAAACCGCTTACTCTGGCAATTCCGTCGCCTTCTTTTGCAATATCTTCGATGGTTACTTCATATTCCTTTCCAGCATCAACTGGAGCAGTTGATTCATTTTTGTTGAACAACTATTTCACTTCCTTTACACATAAGCTTAAAAGGTGCACTTGCTGGAAGCATACGGAAAATAGCAGTTACAAAGTAATACCATTAAAAGCCTTATGTTCTCAAAACAGTTACACACTCAAAGCAAGGATTACCATGCAATATAGATATATAAATTTTTGCAGGGAAAAACGTTTGAACCAGAAGTGTCTGGTGTCTGAGTTAAAAAAATACAACGATACTTGATCTCGGATGTGGAAGCGGAATGCAGACCCCGTAACTTGCAAAAGTGTTTCGGATCTTCATGTCACTTCGGTGGATATACTGCAGCCTTTTCCGGATGATCTGATCAAACATATATCCCATTGATAGAATAGTTATAGTGATCCCTATGAGAAGTTCAATAATTCAAATGATATGCTGTCTGTTTCTCATTTCGGCCTGCTCTTCGGGCTGCATAGGCACAGAAAAAGAACCTGCAAATAAAGAATATGACAATGATGTCATATACCAGACATCAACTATTGATGCATTGCTGGAAGGTATGTATGCGGGTGACCTGACGGTAGGCGAATTGAAACAGCATGGTGATCTGGGACTTGGAACATTCAATGGCCTTGACGGGGAAATGGTGTTACTGGATGATATTGTCTATCAGGTAAAGGCCGATGGGGTAGCATACAGGGTGAACGATTCGGTGGAAACACCTTTTGCAGCAGTAACGAAGTTCGAGAGTGACATATATGCAACAGTAAACCAGGAAATAAACAATACTGAACTTACCGGATATATTGGCACTCTCATGCCAAGCAGGAACCTGATGTATGCCATAAGAATAGAAGGTAATTTTAGTCACATGAAAACCCGTAGTGTTCCTGCGCAGGAGAAACCATATCCAAGACTTGCAGATGTTACAAAATACCAGCCAACATTTGAATTTGAAAATGTCTCTGGCACAATAGTGGGTTTCTGGCTTCCTGAGTATGTCGAAAATGTAAATGTTCCGGGTTATCACCTGCATTTCATTAACAGTGATCATAGTGCAGGAGGCCATGTTCTGGAATATACGATGCGTTCAGGAGATGTTGGAATAGATATTACCGATGGTTTATTCATACAGTTTCCTGCAACTGAGGAGTTCTTAAATGCAGATCTT
>NZ_JBFXHJ010000053.1:0-14624 GCF_050177135.1 Methanomethylovorans sp. | reverse complement strand
TTTCTGCATCAATAGAAAACCTTAATATATCAAGTTGTGTTTGAAAAGAGTATGATACCAACAAAAGCTTTCATGGTTAAAGGCGCTGGTGTTCATAAAGACAAACTCGCATCTTTTGAATTGGCCTTAAGGAATGCAGGTATAGAGAAATATAACCTTGTATCTGTTTCAAGTATATTGCCTCCTAATTGTAAGATCGTAAAAAAGGAGGAAGGTCTGCCTGAATTAAAACCAGGAGCTATTGTTCATTGTGTCCTTGCAAGGAATCAGACGAATGAGCCTCATCGCCTGATGGCGGCTGCCATCGGTACTGCCATACCGGTAGCTGCAAAGGAACAATATGGATATATTTCAGAACATCATTCCTTCGGAGAAGATGAGATAACTGCAGGAGAATATGCAGAGGACCTTGCTGCAACCATGCTGGCAACAACACTCGGTATTGAGTTTAACGTCGAGTCCGCATGGCATGAGAGAGAACAGGTTTACAAAGCAAGCGGTCATATATTTGATTCACTTCATATTTGTCAGTGTGCAAAAGGCGATAAAGACGGTAAATGGACTACAGTAGTGGCTGCAATGGTGTTTGTCATACCATAAATGTAGCTATCTTTACTCTCTTTTTTTATTTTGATCATCCATTTGTTTTGTTTGCATAGAGTTTTATAGTGCTTTCTTAATTATAATATTTGATGCGTTCACATTTCTACGAGTTTGCCGCCAGAAACCGATGGACTCTAATGGTTGCTTTAATTCTCATCATATTCATAGCCCTTGCATCTTATTCCATAGAGGAGGACAGAAAGGATATCACTGCAAGCATGGAATACAAAACAAAGATAGAAACCCTGCATATCAGTATGAACCTCAGTTCAGAGCTTGGTGAAGTAACCCGTGAACTTTTGACAATATATGACATTAAGAAAAGTTCTCCACCACAGGACCAGGATGAGTTCTCTTATAAAACCGAACCATTGCTCCGCAGGAATGCATTCCTTTCTTCTGTATATTATATTGATACAGAGCAAGATCTGGTCCTGAAAGCACCAGAAGATAGCAATTCTTCGCCAGCTGCATATGAAGACAACAATTCGATATTGGAAATAGCAATGATCGTTGCTGATCATACGCAGAAGCCATACCTTTCAAGGCCGTATGAGATCACACCAGGTAATTATGGGTATTCTTTAATGGTGCCGTATGGGAATCATTCTTTTTTCCAGCTCATTTTTACATGTGAAGATGTCTTTGCACAGGATACTAGCTTCAGACTGGATAATGAGCTATTGATACAGGTAATGGATGACCAGAAAGTTGTTTACACTTCAGAGGCTTATGAATTGGAGCTGTCCCGATCAGATAGGTTCCTAACGACTTCCAGAATAAAGCTCTATAACAGAGAAATAGCGCTGGAAACCTTGCCATCTGATGCCATGTTGAGCACACATATGGAACTGTGGGAAACGTTCGGACATGGAAGCCTCTATCTTATTTTACTTATTCTTTTACTAATCATACTTTTCCAGATGTTCGATATAAGTGAACGTAAGGAACACGAACGAAAACTGGAACTGTCTGAAAAGAAGTTTAGATCGATATTCAATAATGTCAATGATGCTATATATATAAATGATCTCAAAGGAAATTTCCTGGAGGTCAATAATGTATTATGTGATACTCTGGGTTATTCTAAGGAAGAACTACTCAAAATGCAGCGATGGGAGATCATGCTTCATCAGTCCCCCAGAAAAACAGAAAAAAGAATTAATGCAGTTCTTAAGCGTACAGAAGTGTTTTCCGAGACTGTGCACGTTGCACGAGATGGTACTCTTATCCCTGTAGAACTGAGCAGCCGTCTAATTGATTATGAAGGCCAGCAAGCTGTAATAAGTATTGCAAGGGACCTGTCGGAAAGTAAAAGGGCTGAAATGCTGCGCAAATCCAATGAAGAACTAATGCAGTTAACTAGAATGAAGGACCTTTTCACCGACATACTCCGGCATGATCTGCTTGGCCCTGCATCTGTTATGAAGGGGTACACTGAGTTTCTGCTGGACACTACTGAAGACAGCGAAAAGAAACAAGTGCTTGAGAAGATGTATCAGAATAATCGTAAGATTATTGAAATGATAGATAATGCCGCAAAGCTTGCAAAGTTCGAGAGCATTGAAGAGCTTGATTTTAAGACAGTTAATCTGTTCCCGTTGTTGATGTCAGTAGTAGATAGCTATCAGCCACAGTTACAGGTGAAGGGCATTTTATTGAAAGTCCCTCTGGAAAAAGAATATAACTCTTTGATCAACCCTATAATTACAGAAGTGTTCTCCAACATACTCTCCAATGCTATCAAATATAGTCCTCTCGGCAGCGAGATCCTGATCGGCATAGAAGATGAGACAACGAACTGGAAAATACTTGTGACAGATTCAGGAGAAGGTGTGGAAGCAGATGACAGGGAACAGATATTTGATCGTTTCAGCAGGGCTCACAAAGGAGGGGTAAAGGGAAGCGGTTTGGGTTTAGCCATCGCAAAAAGAATAATTGACCTTCACGGTGGAAGCATCGGTGTCACCAGTAACCCGGCTGGCAAAGGGAGCGTTTTCTGGTTCTCCATAAAGAAAGGAGTATGATCTCCTAAAAGATCAGTTCTTTTTCTTCTTTTCCGACTGGATCGCAGATCCCTTTGAGCCGGCACACCAGTCATCTATCTCTACATCAGCTATGCTTTTGGGATCTGATGTATGGGATGGGAGTTCGCACCAGGCATCTATCTCTTCTTCCATCGTAAGAACTGTAATGTCTTTTTCCTTTTCAGCCGTATTTTTTATTTTTTTAGAGGTGGCCATTGTTTCACCCTTTCACTAATACTTAATGATAGGATGGGATATTGCTTATTTAAAGATGATGTATCTCAGGCTCTGTAAAAATGTCATGCTCGGTTATTTGTCAATGGCTATCCCATTATATTAGTATTTGACATTAGATATTCTCCAATTTTTCCATATCCAACAATCCGTCCTTGACCCAGATTATCCGGTCTGCCTTCTCACCTTCATCTTTCTCATGTGTGACCATTACTATAGTTTGCCCGATCTCCTTATTGAATTTCCTGAACAGGTTGATAACATCCTCTGAAGATGCAGAATCAAGATTAGCCGTTGGCTCGTCTGCAAAAAGGATCTTTGGTTTATTGACCAATGCTCTTGCAATGGATACTCTCTGCTGTTGTCCCCCGGAAAGCTCGGAAGGGTAATGATACATCCTGTCTTCTAATCCCACTGCAGCAAGTATTTCCTCTGCCATTTTCTCATACTCTTCTCTTTTCAGATTTCTTGCCATTGCCGTGATATAGACATTTTCAATAGCTGTAAGTTCTGGTATCAGGTTATATGACTGAAAAACATAACCTAATTCGTGGAGTCTGAATCTGGTCCTCTCTTTTTCAGAAATATTGATGACATCGCTTCCACCTATAGTTATACTTCCTTTTGTAGGCTTATCCAGAAGTCCAAGTTGATGCAACAAAGTACTCTTGCCGCTTCCGCTCTTTCCCATGATGGCAACGAACTCACCCTCGTTTATTTCAACACTTATATCTCTGAGGGCATATGTCTTAACAACACCTGTAATATAAAACCTTTCGAGATTCTTGGTCTTGATTATCGCCCTTTCCATCTTCATCCTCCGAATATTGCATCCAGTATATTTTCATCAGCTGCTTTTCTGGACGGGAAAAAACCAGCAACTATCGATGCCAGTATAAGTGTGGCACTGGTTGTCATAAGTCTCTCTGTGGTGAGGATCGGGATTACCGGACCGATAGGCATGCTAAGTGGGTGTATCGACAGAAGTAAGAGTAACAGTTTCATTATTATATTTCCTATTATGACCCCGGTGATTCCATAGGCCAATGACTGCAGGACATACGAACCCAGGATTATTTGCTTTTTAATGCCCACTGCCTTAAGTATACCTATCTGTTTTCTTTTGTTCGTGACATTGATAAATATAATTATATATATCGTTGCAAAAGCAGTTAGAAGTCCTATAGTGCCTGTTATCTGATTTGTGATCTGAAGACTTCCCACAAACTGATTTACAGCTCCCATCTTTGTCTGCCATTTATTTATTTGCTCACTAACCCCAAGATCAATGATCCTTTCTGTATAGGATTCTTCCAAGCCCCTTTGAGGAAGTGCTATAAGAATGTTAGATGCAATATCTTCCGTGGAATTAAATATCAACTGGTACTGGTCGAAGCTGATTATTATTTTGTCATCAACAAACCGTGATCCTGTTTTATATATACCCTTTATTCTGTACTCTTTTACGAAACCATTGCTAAAGCTCAATATGATCTTATCGCCCACATCCACATCAAATCTCTTTTGTGTGTCTCCTTCTGCAGCATAGGACTTAACCAGATTTGCCCCTATCAGTAATTCATCTGTATCTTTCTTTGAAAGATATTCCCCTGCAATAACACTACTCCAGTAATCTGATACAGCTTTCTCATTTTCAGGTTCTATAAAGAGAACCGGATTCCCGATTTCTATTGTTTCATATCGTGCTACTGCACTTGCATCAAGTCTTCGTGCAACCCCAACAACCCCGGGAATTCGGCGGATGTCTTTTACAAGGTCTCCTGAACCTGAAATATAAAGTTCATCTTCTTGAGGTTCTATCATAAGATGTCCGGTTTGCCCCCGGATCATCCCTTCTTCGAATTCATATCCCAGGCCATCAATGATCGAAGCAAAGAAAGTAATGGAGAGAAAACTCATCGCCATCACGGCAACAATAACCATGAAAGTGATCTTGCTTTTGATGAGGTTCTTGTAAGCTAAAAAAAACATTACTTTAAGATCATTGTTCTCCATTTTCACTCCGCCTTCTCTTATATACAAGATAAGCTACTGGTATGGCTATTACAATCAACAGGACAATGGACAGGATAACATTGGTCTTTGGCCTTTCTACTTCCATTGGTATTGACTGCTGGATCTTATGTGAGCCAAAATCATCGGTGTAATTTATGGTTATGTTAAGATCCTTCTTTCCTGCAGAACCTGGGTCTATATCAAAATAGAAAGGAGAATCATCTTCGCTTCTGAGCTGTCCAATGAAAGACTTATAGCTTGTATCTTCATTTTCCAGTTCTACAACTACCTGCTCTGCAGCACCATTGCCTGTATTCTCAATGATCCCAGTAATATGAACTTCGTCGAGGGGAGTGATCTGGGTTGGATTTACCTTTATGCTCTGGATTCCAATATCTGCCCGATTAAGTATATTGATCCCGATATTGTAGGTTGAAGTATAATTTGAACCCAGTTCATCAATATACTTAAGTGTTATAGGAAATTGATGTGCATCGGGGTTCAGATCATTCTTTGCAATAAAACCACTTTCTATCTGTGCTGTCTCTGCCGGCATTATCTTCTCGATCAGTTCAATGTTGGACCCAAGGATCAATATACTTTCAGATTCAGAAATGATCTTAACGTTCTTTGCCATGCCCGTACCAATATTATTCACAGAGAGCTTTAGCGGAAATGTATCTCCTGGAGCAATATTGTCAATAACATCGGCTTTTATTGCAAGGTCCGGTTTTCCAACTACTTGCACATAAACGTTGTTATCGGAGGAATTAAATATCACATCGTTGAGATAAATATCAAATTCTATCGGATAGATGCCAGATATTGCATCCGGATCAACTGTCATATAATAGACATTGTCTACAGATGAGCCTACACTTAATGTCCTTTTGTTCTCTAAATTCTTACTTTCGCTCTTCAGGTAGAAAGGATATTGCACATCCATTTTAACTGAAAAGTCTTCGATTTTTTCCATGCCTTCATTTGTGACCCGTACCTTAAGAGTGACATCACCCCCCGGCTCTGCTGGCTGTGGAGTGATTTCTGTGATCGTTATCCCAATTCCGTTGATTTTCGCAGAAGATGTGATTGACGTACCAATGATCAGCGATAGGATCAACATAAAGATGATAATATTTCGTATGTTTATTTTCATGAGGGACACCCTATTGTTTGATAATATTTTGTAAATGCCTTTTTGTGTAGGATATTTCACTACACAATAATTATAAACAACTAAGTAGTTGTTTGTATATGGGATTTTCACTCCATAATAAACCTCAAAGTAGTTCAACGCCGGAATGTGAACAGTTGTTAAGGAATATAGGATTCAATAAGTATGAGGCATCTGCCTATTTGACTCTCTTAGAAGAAGGATTTACAGATGCGAGTCTGCTTTCGAAAAGGTCAAAAATACCAACTGGCAAGATTTATTCAGTGCTTGATAATCTGGAAAACATCGGATTTATCGAAGTCCAGCATTCTAGACCAAAAAAATATCGTGCAATAGAAGCAAGCATAGCTTTTGAAAAATATTTCACATTAAAGGAAAATGAGATTCAAAGAGAGCTGAGTACACTGAGAAAAACAGTAGATGATCTTAAAAAAGCTTTATCGAATTATAGTACGCAGGGGGAGAAAGAAAAACATTTCTGGTCGGCTGCAATGGGAGACCAAGAGGTCATGAAAATGATCAAAAATGTTTACCATGAAGCTAAAAGTGAAATTTGTGTTGTTGTTCCAGGGAATATAAGATCAATGGAACCAAATCAATTCAAGGATATGTTTACTTCAATGTTCCATGACACTCTTCTTCCGTTAGTGAAAGAAGGAATTAGAATAAGAATGATCGATCCAAACCCAGCGCTTTCTGAAGCTCTGAGGGAATGGTATGATTCTACAGAAGATAAAGTATCAATACAAAATCTATCGGAACATCTGGAAGTAAAGGCTCTGGATACTCCAAACAGGTTTATACTGATCGACCTGGATCTGGTCATATTGGAAATCAATGATCCGCTTTCTGCAGACAAGATTTATGGCATGGTCAAAATATATGACCGAGAATTGGCAAATGAACTACATACAAAATTCGAAGAATTTTGGCAAAAGGGCAAGAATCAACTGTCTTATGGTTAAATAATGCCTTTTCCTCTATTAAACACTCAGTCCTTCGGATATGCCCACGACGTTCTCCGCAAGGGTATGATTTTTCTGAAGATCCAAATAGAGAGATCAGCCGGGTAATTAATGACAGGCGTGAAAGATCAAAGTCATATTCGATTCTCTTTATATAAGCTGAAGCTCATATAATCCTCTGGATTTAATAGGTGATCACATGTTCGTACTTAGTATCATTGCCTGCAGGATGTTCGAGGATGAACTTGTCTGTATGATAGAGAAACACGGTAATTTTGCTACACTGGTCCTGGTCGAGGATGAGAATAGTACGAGCATTGCCAGAAAATTAGAGCACTGTGGACGTGCATACAAGGTCTTACCTCTCGAAGAAGTACCACATTTCATAACAGGTGCTTCTCCGGATAGTACTATAGTTGTAATACACATGCTTGAACTTGCATTACATGCAATACCCGAAAATCTCAGAAGAACAGTTTACGGAAAAATAGAACAGATGAGCGTATACTCACAGACCGTCCTCTTATTCTATGGTTTGTGCGGTAATGTTCTGGGCAAGGTCGAAACCGAAATGAGCAAATGTGCCTGTCCGGTATATATCCTTAAGGAAGAGAATGGCGAAATAGTAGATGACTGTATAGGAGCAGTGCTTGGTGGAAGAGGCCCCTATCTTTCCAAATTGAAAAGTTGCAGAGGAGTCGGTACTTTTTTTATGACCCCTATGTGGGCTGCCAACTGGAAAGAAATGATCAGATCTGCAGGAATAACCAATGATCCGGATAACACCAAAATGGCGAAGTATGTTTTTGATTACGCAGGTTACAAAAAAGTAGCAAAGCTGAACACCGGTCTGGTCTATGAGCCAAAATTTGATGACATGGTGGAAGAGTTTGCCATGACGTTCGATTTTGAAATAATTGAAATGGATGCAAACTTAGACCTTATTGAAAAATGTTTTTGCAGCGCACTTGAAAGAAGGAAAAGCCTGAAGTGAATTAGAATTTTTTGACATCGGATCGTTGGTTCAAGTATATTTATATATTATAAAAATACTATTTAGATATATAAAATGGGATTTGAAATTAGTGTATTCCGCATGACCACGAAAATTCATTTCGACACAATGCGGCCTTAAAAAACAAAAAGATGTGAATGCGATGAAAAGAATACTGGTTGTAGAGGACAATCCGGTAAACATGGAACTGACCGTTGACCTGTTAGAGTCTTTTGGTTACTATGTTATCCAGGCTATAGATGGGTTTGAAGCCTTGGAAAAGGTCACAGAGCGAAGAGTTGATTTGATACTATTGGACATCCAGCTTCCAAAAATGGATGGTATGGAAGTACTTTCAAAACTTAAATCAGATCTTAAGACCAAAGATATACCGGTAGTAGCCCTCACGGCACATTCAATGCGGGGAGATGAAGAACGTTTTATCGAAGCCGGATGCAGCGGATATATTTCAAAGCCTATTGACATTCATTATTTTAGAAATACTATTAGATCCCATCTGGGAGAAACAGTACCTTTGTGAGCTCAAGTGGTACCCATGATATGGGTCAGAAACCTATGAACATCTCTTACCAAAAGAGGTAGCCTTTTTTCCTTCTGGCACTTTTGTTTTTCTTCTCTGGGCAAGTTGTGAAGATAATGTTGTTAATTCCATAAGAGGCTACCATCTTCTTAGTTGTGAACTTAACCTAACAAAACAACAAAGTAGGATGATCTATCAAATCTTGTAACCAATGTCCTGATGAAGAGGGAAAGGATGTCAGCATGGAAAGAAGGATAATTGTGCTGACATCTTGGGAAGTTTGTGGGATTTTGATCCCACTATGGATCTAGCCCCAGTAATTTTTGACTGGGTTAAAAGTAGTTATAGAGAGATATAATATTTAACAAGACCTGAATGCAAATCATTGTGTACAGCATAATATGCTAAAGACATGTGAATATGCAGATGGGTTAGGATCTTACCACATTTGCAACAAGAACGTTTAGATCCTGATGCTTCTATTGCATTCGGACTTATGCGAGCAGCAGAATTCTGTCAAAAAATAAGAATGAGATCTGATCGATAGAGAACATAAGGATGCCAGCGTAGATACATTGGGGATTGTGTTGGGTGGTTGATACTGGCATCCTGCGGAGGCTAAGAACTGGTTTGTTCTCTTTTGAGTAATCCCTATGATCGTTCGTAGGGAGTAGAACATAATAGACAATACTTGTATTTAAAATATTTGGATACGAAAAACTATATCCAACATAACATTTCAACATCATATGAATTGTAGGACAGGTTGTGACTTTGATACGTGGTCATATCTCCATGATCTGATGTGAACTCAAAAGATAAAAACCAAACAATTCCTTACCCCAGTTTATGGCAGCACCATTTCTGAAAATCAGGTCTTTTCGGTCATATCTGCCTTTCCTGTCAAAAAGGCACATCATAACAAATGTCTCCGCAATGAAAAGTGACGCAAGCTTCATATCATTGGGATATAGGTAAAGTTTTCCGCTACCACTATTGAGGAACATTTTAAGTTCTTGCATATGATCAATTTTATGCTTTTCCAGAGCATTTTCAGTCATTATGATGGAAACATCGATCCCATTCTTCACAAGGTCAACCAACAGGGAAGGATAGGAAGGATGCAGGAAAGCCGTTGCTCCAAATACAAATCCAGATCCAAATGCTTGTGCAATAATATCTTTGTTCAGATCGAACATATCGCTTAATTCAGGTTCTATTATCTCACAGCTTCCCAGTTCTCTGATCCTTTTAAGGAGGGGAAGAGGGATGGAACTGAGGTCATGCTCTGTCCAGTAATCATAATTCTCTTCAAGGACCGTTAAAGTGCCTATGAGTGGTAGCATGTCCCCAACTACGAGCTCACCTATTTCCGAAAGCCTGCAAACATCTTTCTCCTTTATTACCAGACTGCTTTCGGATAATATCTTGATCTGTGGCAATAATGCATGCCTAGTGACGTCCAGGACCTCTAGTATCTCTTCCATTCTCCTGGGTCCGTTCCTGAGAAACAAGAGAAGGTTTTTCCGTTTCTCTGACATGAATATGATCTCAAGCAATGAACGTTTCATTGATCTATCCTCCTTTGTGAACACATAGACCTTCTCGACTTAATGTGAAAACAAAAGATGCCAGTACGTACGAGCTTTATACTGTATCCATATACACTTATAATTTATGTTCTCTGAGCAGTATAAATGTTTGCCATACGTTTTCAGTCTGGCTTTAAAGCTTTCGGAAAAAAGATAGAAATTACGCCTTTCGGATTGAAGAATACTAAATGGTCTAAAAAAATGAATTAAATGCCGTTACATCGCCTATTCTTTATTTCATATCGTATTTGCTGTGGTCATGATACCGCAATGCGGACAATAATACAGGACATTCAGGCCAAGTGTTTGTTTTTTCAGTGTAGCCTTGCAATTGATGCACATTTTATTCAGAACTGTATTCATTTTTCTCCCCTCACTCATATATCATAATTGATTCAATTCTTGCAGTACCTGTTTTTGTCCAGTATCCACAAACTTTACAGACTTGTATGTCCTTTTGAGCCGGCTGGAACTTGGCATGGCATTCCGGACATCTTTTCAAAGCTCCCATTTTTGGTACCTCCCATAAAGATCATAGTGGTCATTTTAAACATCTTAACAGAAAGACAGAAGGACGGAACCATTCCGTCCTTCTTTTTACCCTTCCAGCACAGAGGTCTTGCTTTTTCCACCCGGATCACTAGATCTTCCTTAAATATCCCTTCTGCTGTGAAAATGGATATCACTGACAGATACCATTTTCAGACATTTCCACTCCCTTCGTAGGAAATTCCCCGTTTCCAACCCGCGTATTTGTCCTGATTGAGATTTAATCACAATCAGTATCCATTTAGATAATACTCATTCTATATAACATAAATTCAATTTAATTTAATATAACATTAAAAATTACAACGCCATTATAATTTCAAAAGGGATCGTACAACGAACTTCTCAAAAACAGCGCCCATTTCACTGAAAAGTTGAAAAAATGGTCATACCCCCTTAAAGAAATGTCCTGAAGAAACGATCTCTCCTTTGTACATTATAGGCTTAACTCTTTTTTTATCCAATGCCAATCTGTAGTTCCTGGTAATATCCCTTATGGCCTTACCTCTGTACAGAGACAGGTCCAGCCTCAAAACATGCACTCCAGTGGAAACAAGTTTATCCACATGTTCTGCCATGTTCAATACCTTTGAGTCATAGATCAGGGTCCTGTGTCCTGTCCTTATGACCGGGAACTTATTACCCTGTTGATCTTCCAGATATGCTTCACTATTCTCACTAAGAAGATCCCTGGCTGCCACTGGTCCGAGAAGATCGTTTTTTGTAATGAGCATGAGTTCCCGGCCATGTATCACTACCTCTGACTGACCTGAATGCTTGCTGGCTTGCAGTGCCCTGCAAATATTTCCTATCTCTTCAAGGTTAAGTTCACTGGAAAGAGTAACACGACAGGCTCCCGAACTAAAGAACAGAAGAGCAGTATACGAATTGAATACATTGAACTCCTTCTGGGCTACAAAAGGTATATTGTATCCCATAGCAAGTTGTGCGAATCCGAGATCAGAGCAGGCGACCTTATATCCAGCTTTCTGCACAGCTGTAAAAAGGGGCCCCAAGGCTTCCAGTTCATGGTCATGGGCGATATGAGGTGCTATCAACACCAATTCAATGCCTTTTGTTTTGATCTCCTGCAGAGCTTCATGATTCGTATCCTGGGACAACTCGTCAAAACAGTGTACAGGCAAGTATATTATGTCAGCACCATTTCTCGCAGCCAGGAACAAAGATGCAGTATCAGATACTTCCACGCTTAGCAGAGGCTTAACGTGTTGTTGTTCGTTGGATGGTGAAAAGGGAATCTGTTCTTTGGGTATGACAGAAGAGGCGGGGAAAAGGGAAATACCATCGTATGGCTGATTGGATGACGTTGGTCTTTTGTAACTTTGCAGCACAGTAAGCCTGAGCTTTTCCAGAGCATTACGCCTGGCTGCAGTAAGCACGCCCACAGGTATGAATATTCCTTCATCGGAATCCACTATTAGAGAAGCAGCATGATACGGAGTATCCCCCAGTTTATCTATGGCCTTTGTTATTTGTTCCGGTACCGTGGGTGCACTCCTGGCTTCCTGCACCCGGTATTCATCTATATGTTCAATACTGCACCTGTTCTCAGTAACCTTTATTGAAAGTGGCTGGTCCTTTAAAGCTCTTACATAAATATCCACCGGAATTTTTAGCATGTCCAGCTTTTGCAGATCATCCAATAGTTCAGTATCTGTGGAAAGGTAGACCTCGTCACCGGTGTGCACAGCTTTTGCAGTTTTTGAACTTATGTGCAATATTACATTTGTGCCTTTTTCTGCCCTCTGTACCTTGTTCCGGTTAAGGAGTTCAATAGCATTGACCTTCGAACCAAGCATTTTAATATTGGTATTGATGCTCACACCGTCATTCACATGCACATCGTCTTCCAGAAGCAGCTTTATACCGGCACTGTGTTCGCCATATATCACCTCTTTTACTTTTCCAAGAAGAACACCGTAATTAGAACTATATCTTGCATGTGTTACATCATCGGCGCCAAGTACAAAACCATCAGTGAAACCCCGGTAGAACAACTTGGCAAGTTCTTTCTTCATGGCAGTGACTTCAGTTCCTTCAAGGTTCTTTCCGCTGGAACATACCTTTTCCACAGCGGTCTTATAAGCTCTGGAACTGGCTGTGACATACTCCGGCTTTTTCATCCTACCTTCGATCTTTAGGCTCTGCACACCGGTATCTAAGATCTCCCTGATACCGCTAAGAGTACAGAGTTCAGCACAACTGATCGGGTATGCTCCATTCATCAGACTACTAACATCCCTGCCATCGACGAATAATCTGTAACGCCTGCGGCAGGGCTGAGCGCATGCGCCCCTGTTCGCACTGCGATCAAAGAGAAAACTACTGAACAGGCATCTGCCTGAATAGGAATAGCACAAAGCACCATGTACGAATATCTCAGCGCTGATGTTGGTATTATCTATTATATGCTTCAGCTCTTCTGTTGTAAGCTCCCTGGACAGGATGACACGGGAAACACCCAACTGTTCCAGAAAGTGCACTCCGGCCGTGTTATGCACAGTTACCTGTGTACTTATGTGCAAAGGAAGATCAGGATATCCAGTGTGCAGTATATTCGCAAGCCCCAGATCTTCGATGATGACCGCATCTATGCCCATGACATAGGCGCTATCCACGATCTCAAGTGCCAATAGAAGCTCATGTTCCTTGATAGGGATATTCAGTGCCAGGAAGACCTTAACATTGTAAGAATGCGCAAGATCTATACTTTCTTCCAGATCCTCCAGGGTAAAATTCGTAGCACCCTGGCGTGCATTGAATTCACCCACACCCAGATATACGGCATCAGCCCCTCCTTTGATAGCTGCCTTCAATGCTTCCATATCACCTGCAGGAGCCAGTATCTCTGGTAGCCTGCACGTCTTTTCACTTTCTGGTGCATTCATCTTTTTCCCGGGTCCGTAGTTAAAAGTACGTTGCTTTCTTCAAGTGAAGGAACTTTCACTATAAAAAGGTTGACAGATGAACAGATAAGCATATTTAACAGACATCAATATCTAGATCTGAATAGAATAGAATAGAATAGAATAGAATAGAATAGAATAGAATAAAATAGAATTTTTTGTGTATTGCCAACCTGTGAGGGATAATAATTGGAAGGAATAAAAGTAAAGATGCACAACGCTATCAGCCTTGACGGTTCTGTTTTGCATTTCGAACCGGACATAGGACAGTTCTATCGGCTCAGTGCCGGTTTCAATGCAGATATGGTACTTGTAGGCTCCAGCACTGCCAAAACTGGCATAGAGATGTTCTACCCTGAAATCCCAAAAGAAGAATCTGCAGACTTTACAAAACCTCTTGATAAATCCCAGCACTGCTTACCCTGGATAATACCGGATTCAAAAGGTATTCTAAAAGGTGTGCTGCATGTATTGAGAAGATACGAACACTGCAGGGATATAATATTACTTCTTACTGAGAAAACGCCAGTGTCATACATCAAATATCTTGAAGAAAGGGAATACGATCATCATGTTGTGGGACATGACCATGTAGATCTGCGTAAAGCCCTTGAGCTGATGTCTCAAAGATATGGCGCAAAAACCATAACCACAGATGCAGGTGTGACCCTTAATTGCCAGCTGCTTGAGCAGGGACTTGTGGATGAGATCAGCTTGCTGGTGTCTCCTGTCATAGTCGGGAATATATCTGTCAATCTTTTCAGCAAACTGCATTCTCCAAAAGGAGGGTTGAAACTTGAATTGATAGAACAGGACGTTCTGGAAAATGATTGCCTCTGGCTGTTATACAGGGTAAGATATGAAAGATCATGTATAAAGGGAACATAAACAAGGAGGCTCAGCAATGAATAAGATAGCTTATCTTTATGTTTTTGACACAATGGCTGACTGGGAGATCGGTTATGTGACCGCTGAATTACATTGTGGAAGATATTTTAAGAA
>NZ_JBFXHJ010000052.1:0-14696 GCF_050177135.1 Methanomethylovorans sp. | reverse complement strand
TGGATCCTCTCAATATTTAATTTATCATTCAAGTCAATAGTGTGCTAAAATGTGTTTCTGAAAATTGGTGTTGATCGATCTTTTAGCTGAACAATATCTATTTTATCAGGATTTGGATAGAGCCTATAACAATTCGTCAGTAAGCATTCTTCTTGTCAATGATGTTTAGATCTCTTTCCCATCATAAGATCATGGACTGATAAACTGAATCATAATTATGAAATAGTACTTGATGCTATATTGTTACACAATAACAACAGTGTATGGGATAAATTTCTGATGTGACATGGGGAGGCAAAGTGTCGGAGGGATCTCAGGTTGCAGTCGTTTTTTGGGGCGGTGTAGAATACTGGCCAGTGATTTGTGTATCAGGGAATTTTGAACAATGGGGATATTCGGAAGAAGATATAGCCTCTGGAAAAATAAGATATGAACAGATACTGCATCCCGAAGACTTGCAAAAGGTCAGATCGTTCATCCTGCAAAGAATAGCAGAAGGCTATAATGATGCAGTACAGCAATACAGAATACTTGATGCCTCCGGGAACATACACTGGGTAGAGGAAATATCCCTATTCCACACAGAGGATAACGATAACCTATCCTGTCAGGCAATATTAAGAGATATAACAACAGAACAAGAAAACCTATTCCGCAGGATACGCCTTGAAAAGCTCATAGCGAACATAGCTACGAATTTTGCCAACCTTCCGGACAACAGGATAGACGAAGGAATAAACAAGGCACTGAAACTGATAGGTGAATTTGCCGGAGCCAACAGAAGCTGTTTATTTGAAAGTTCGGAAGATTGCAGATTTGCCAACAAAAAATATGAATGGTGCGCTCCGGGTATGGAGCCTTTTAAAAGTTTCCTTAACAAAATACCTATGGAAACAATACCATGGCTTTATGGGAAATTGCTGGAAGATCAGACAGTTTTCATCCCTGATATTGACCTTCTTCCACCCGAAGCCGAAAAAGAAAAAGCTCTCATTAGATTCTTCAATACATCATCACTCATCTTCTATCCCATCTTTTCCGAGAATAAACTCTCAGAATGTATACTTCTGGATTACGCCAAAGAAAAACTATTGTGGCAGGAAGATTCCATTGCACTGCTTCAGATAGTTGGTGAGAGCATCTCCGGTGCCCTGAAGCGCAAAAAAGCCGAAGAGAAACTGGCTTTCACAGGTTTTTCCGTTGAACGTTCCAGTACCCCTACTTTCTGGGTCAATACGGAAGGCCGGTTCATAGATATCAATGATGCAGCCTGTACAGCTACTGGCTATTCCAGGGAGGAACTGCTGCAAATGAGTGTGCATGACATAAGTTCACAAATGATATCTGCCCCTCCATACGGTTCTTTTGAGAATGCAGTGGAACATGCAAAAAAACAAGTTGCTCTCAGGTTTGAGGTCATGTTCAAAAGGAAGGACAACAGCTTTTTTCCTGTAGAAATAAATCTTGATCATTTCTGCTTTAACTCCGAAGATTACTTGCTTGCGTTCGCATCAGACATCACTGAACGCAAGAGAGGAGAAGAAACTATCAAGGAACACCTTCATTTCCTGGAAACAATGCTGGATACCATTCCTCACCCTGTATTTTACAAAGACACCGAGGAAAAGTATACAGGTTGCAATAGCATTTTTGCAAGTTCAATAATCGGTCTCCCCAGGGAAGTCATAGTGGGCAGGACCATGCATGAACTGCAGGAAAGTATCCCTCAGCACCTTGCCAACATATACAGAGAACATGACCTTGCTCTCATAAAACAACCTGGTACCCAGTTCTATGAATCAAAAGTGCAGTGTGCCGATGGAAAACTTCGCTACTACCTCTTCAGTAAATCAACATTTAATGACTCGGAAGGAAACCTGGCAGGTATCATAGGGGTCATGCTTGATATAACAGAAAGCAAGGAAACAGAGAAAAAACTAAGGGAATATGCCACTGAACTGGAAAAAGCTAATGAGGAGCTCAAGTCCCTGGACAGGATGAAGGATGAGTTCATAGCCAATGTGAATCATGAACTGCGTACTCCTCTTATATCTATAATAGGTTTCAGCGATGCCTTGAATTCGGGACTTCTGGGTGAGATCACTGAAGATCAGAAGAAAGCTATAGATGCGGTATTAAGAAATGCCAAAAAGCTAAACAGGCTTGTGGATTCTATCTTGCATATGAGTCGTCTGAGGAGTTCCGGCGTTCACTACGAGATGACAATATTCCAGTTTTCAGATATGCTGAGAAATATCATTACTGACCTCTCGTTACAAATGAAGCAAAAAGGGATCACTGTTCAAGAGGACATTCCCGTTGACCTTCCTCAAATAAACGGTGACAGGAACGCACTTGAAAGAGTGTTTATCAACTTGCTTGAAAACTCTATCAAATTCACGCATTGTGGCGGAGATATAAAAGTGAACATCAGGAAAGAAGACAGATATGTGCATGTCATCGTAAGCGATACAGGCATAGGCATACCCAGGAATAAGCTTGCTGAGGTGTTCGAACGATTCTATCAGGTGGATAGTTCTTCCACCCGCACATTCGGCGGACTGGGTATCGGTCTGCATATCAGCAAAAATATTATAGAGGCCCACGGAGGAGAAATATGGGCCAACAGTGACGGTAAAAGTGGAACTTCATTCCATGTTCTGCTTCCAGTCAACCTCAAAATTTAAATTCCGGAACTTTTCCGGAAAATCTGATCACTTCTGCCCCGGTTATCCTCTCGTCCGCGCTTTTAAGGATGTGGCTGATCATTTCAGAATAGGACATATCTGACAATGCTGCCATTTTAGCCAGGTGGCCGTCCCAGCACCATCCGGGGTTGGGATTTACCTCCAACAGTTTTGGATTTCCAGCTGCATCCATTCTCCAGTCAAGACGCGTATAATCCCTGCATTCCAATCTTGATATCATTTTTAAGCTGCATTCCACTATGAACTCTTCCATTTCCCTGGGAATTTCAGCAGCAATGGAACGTATCTTCCAGTATGGGGAATCAGGGATCCATTTTGCCTCATAACCGCACATTCGAGGCAATTCAGGAGGAAGTGCGGAATAATCCTCCTCTATGATAGGCAGGACTGTATAGTCCTCTGGAGGATTGCCTATAATGCCTATGCTCAGATCCTTTCCTGTGAGGAACTCTTCTACAAGGATGGGTTTGTCATAACCCAGACCCTCTCGTATATCATAGATCGCTCTCACGACATCATCACGGTTGTGACATACACTATGCTGATTGAGGCCGAAACTTGAATCCCCGAAGTTGGGTTTTACTATTACCGGAAACTGCATAGGGACCTCGAACAGAACATCCTCTGCCTTAATGACGATACCTTCGGACACAGGCACACCGAGATCCTTGGCAATACCTCTTACCAGAGCTTTATCGTAGCAGAAGGCAAGGCATTGTGGCCCTGAACCTGTGTAAGGTATGCCCAGCATCTCAAGCAAAGCCGGTACATGCAATTCTTTCTGCGGATCGTTGGAGTAGCCTTCATCGCAAAGGTTGAAAACGAAATCCACTTTTCCCTTAAGGCGTTGCAGGTCTTGTATCAGGGTGTCGTGGTTGTCCAGGAACCTGAAGGAATAATCTTCTCTTTCCTTGAGAGCTCCTTTTAGCTGGTCGATGGTGTACAGATCGTCATCATCGAAAACACCGCATGGTTTCAGGGAATCTCTCTTGGATGGATCACCGAATACTACCACTACATCCTTTTGCGTCGCATGGACCTTCTTTTTTGGCTCTGTCCATTCCTTGCGCAGTATGGCTGTGATTATTATACGCTTCTCCATCATGCCAAGGTCCTGGTTCCTCTTACTGCGGGACCCAATGGAGTTAACGATCTCAACATCACTGAAGCCAGCTTTTTTAAGGAGTTCCTGAAGCGATTCCTGTGTGTACAGCCTTTCGGCATAGAACTGGTCGGCAACGACACCCTGTTTATCGTTGACGATGACCTCTCTGGAGATCAATTTCTGACCATCAATGGACAGAGAACGCTCTCTGCATACGAAATTATGTTTATCTATCCACTCCCATGACCTGGGCTGATAATTTTCTTTCAGGTATGCACCGTCGGTCACGTCCAGCAGGATTTTTCCCCAGGGCTTGAGCACTCTCTTTACTTCATTAAGCACCCTCAGATCCTCTTCGGACGTTTCAAAATAACCGAAACTGTTACCCAGCAGGAACACAGCATCGAAATTATCGGTCAAATAGGGTGTTTTACGTGCATCCCCTTCCTTGAACCGTACGTTCAAGCCCTCCTTTTTTGCAGTGCTCTTTGCTTTTTGAATGAGATAATGTGACCTGTCCAGTCCTTCTACGTTCTTGAATCCTCTTCTTGCCACCTCAATGGAGTGGCGCCCCTGTCCGCAGCATAGGTCCAGGATCCTGCTCTCCTGCGAAAGGTTCAGAACGGAGAGGAACATATCTATCTCTTCCCTGGTTATCTCTGAATCACCTACTACATCAGCATCTGTCTTCAGATAAAGGGAATTGAATATCTTTTTCCACCAGTCAGGGTTCACATGTTCTTCAAGACTGGATACGGGTCCAAGACTTTTAGGTTTTGGAGCATACTTCTTCTGGGGATATATCAAAGTATTTCTATTCATCTGACTTGACCTTCCGGATTTGGAAATGGACTGGAATGTCCACAAGCTAATTTAATGTAATTAATAGAATAAAAATAAATTGCTGATTTTTCGGCAAACTTCCCAACGGGTTGTAACATTGTTATATATGCATATTTGATCTATATTTGTTTAAATACAAACAATAATCTATTTTAAATTAAGGTGTAATAGTATTTTAAATAATATAAGTTGTAATTTTAATACATGATAGCACCAATGACAAAAATAAGCCAGCAAACAAGCATAATCCAATCAGTAAAAAAAGAACTGAGATCTGTCAAAGGTGTCTGCAGAGTAATATCTCTTGATACGGCAGACTTAGATAAGATTAAAGAACTTGAAATACTGGATGAACAGATCGGTTGCAAGATGATCGGCAGGAAACACAATGCTGGAATAAGAAAAGCACTGTGTTCTGATGTGGTATTGTCCCTGATGGTAAACAAAGAATATGATTGGCCGGTAAATACCATAAAACTGTACCATAAAGGAAAAATTATAGGTGAGGATATACAAGACCATAATACGATTAATGAGTTCAGTGGACATGCTGATTCGTTTATCATGGGAAATATCATTTTCTATGACAAAGAATCCGTAAGAAATAGCAATATAAATGACCCTATCTGCATGTTTGTCACAGAACAGTCATGCCCGCGATTAGATACTCTTGGTGGCATATCTGATGCCGTAATGGGAATACCTTCACGCTATACCCACGATTATCTGCAGCTAAAGATAGCAAGGGATCAAAAAGACATCCTTGGAAGTTTCCTGGTAGGATTCAATATAGATAAAAGAGTCTCTCTTCCTTTTTCAATCGACGATGGCCGGATCAGCACGAATATAATAGATAGGAAGTGCCAGCTTCCCCTCTAGTTCCCGTCAGGCTGGCAACTTCACTTCAGGTTCATCTGGAAGGTTCGATGTTTATGGAATACTCAAAGCTCTCCGTATTATGCGGCATTACTGACAGGGTCCACTGACCTGCAGATGCCTGCACTGTGTAAGTTTCCACATAATTCTGTGAATTGTTCTGATATTCTGGATTGTTCCCGGCTGCCTTGAAGACCGGGTAGGAGATGCTCCCCACTGTGACCATACCGCCATACTGCATGGCTTCCTGCACCGCTTCGACTTCCTTGCCCTGTGGGTTTATGAGCTTGACCTCAAAGGATGGGTCTGTACTGCTGCTTGAGGGATACATATCATATATGTATGACTTAAGCTCGATCGTAACTGTTCCATTATCATTTACCTTGAAGGGGATCTCATAGGGCTTTTCAGGCTGTACCGCCACGTGGAAGTTAAGGGAAACCATTCCTTCATACTCGCGGATGCCCGGATCATCAATGTTCAGGTCTATGCTGCCAGAGAAATCTCCCTGTGCATCAGATGGCACCTTTAACTGTACCTTTACCACAGCAGTCTCTCCCGGCTTTATGCTTGAAGGACCTGTTATTGTGATGGCATCGGTTCCAAAGGCCTGTCCATATCCGCCATAGTATGGCATCGATGCTGCAGCGTCCACCGATACTGAGCTTACATCAGCGATCATTGGGTAGTACATGTTCTCCACAAGCTTGGGGTCTATGGCAATTTCGGAGTCGCCGGTATTCTTCAGCACGATCTCATAATTGTATACTTTGCCAGCCTCTACCCTGTCATATATGTATGGTGTAAGGATCTGTACCTGAGGGGGTATCCAGACATCTACGTTCAGCTGTACAGTGCCCGGGAATCCCTGGTACAGTATATCTCCCTCAGGCACATTTTCCATAAAGGCCAGCGTTGCAGCATAGTTCCCTATCTCAACATCCTCTGGAATACTTATCTTGACCTCGAACTGTGTCTTTTCTCCTGTTTCAAGAACTTCCTGTGCGGGAGTTATTGTGATCCAGCTCTCATCCATGAAACTGTAAGTATATGGCGTTATAACCATCATCGGATCAACTGTGATCGCAGCATCTTCATTGTTGGTCACGGTAACGGTGAAGTTCTCACTGGTTCCGGGCTGCAACATCGTATTATAGTAGTTGGGATAAATGCTTATCGTTTCCATTTCAGTGATCATCCCTTCATTGTAGATCACGCCACCTACCGTGGAAGATATGACCTTATCTGCGAGCGCCACCGCAGGCTCGGAAACTGCCGCATCGCCTGCAAATGCTGTCGCTCCTGTCATATAGACAAGAAGCACAGCGATCGATCCATATATTATGAATTGTGATCTGTTCATGAATTTCACCCTTTTGAATTGACAATGCATAATATGGACGTGCACATATTAAAGAACTTCTTAAACTTCAAAGAAATTCGTAGTTATCACTGAGTAAATATGGCTTATGGAGGTTTAAAATAAGAAATAAATGTAATTAAATATTTTTTTCATCACCAGCACGGCTAACTGTACTTCCTTTGCTAAGAAGAAGGTTATAAGCGTCTTTTTCCTTATTATAGTTCACAAGCACATTATAAAGCTCCAATATTTCTCCGTACTTAGCCCGTTTAATAAGGCTATTGTCCTCAGTGACATTATGCCATGGAAATACTGCATATACAGCTTTTCTGGATGTGCCGTCGCACACCTTGTAAAGGCTGTACTTCTCATCTCCCAGGTCACCTGACATCAGGGAACATACTACATTGATGCGCTTGTCTTTGTGCATACCTATTTTGGAGAAACGTGCGAACCGTGCCTTTGGAGGAACTCTGTAGCACTCTCTGGTAAGGCCGTCCTTTCTCACTATAAAAAAAGAATACTTAAGGTCTGTATTGACATAGCGGTACGGTTCATCACACTCTGCAAGTTTGCGCATCAGGAGTGTTGGATTGATGTCCTGCTTTTGATTGAAGCTCCAGCACTCTTCAAGGCTGCAACCTGAACCCCATATAAAGGAACATGGGGCGTATATACCAAGACCAGCCTCTTTGAGCGCAACGCTCAGCCTGCGCAGCTCCACCGAGTTTGTCCTGTCCGCGGGCTCTATTACAAGTATACTGCCATCAGATGCAAGCCTTTGAGCCAGTTTCAGCACTATATCCGCTTTTTGTTCGATGGTGATATCTTTGATCTCATTGAGCACATTCGAGAACACCATAAGGTCGATATTCTCAGGCAGGCTCTCAGGCTTTATTTTACACACATCTGATCTTATAGGTTCGTGCAGAGTTACGGAATCCGGAGCATAGTGTGGAACAAGGGAGTTGAAAGCTTCGATATTCTCATCGTACAGCTCCACACAGTAGATGTCGGCTTTGCGACCTTCCAGCCTTTTGTAGAAATCGGCAATAGCCAGAGGCACTGTACCCGGACCGGTGCCGACATCAAGGATCTTCATGCGTGTTTTGAGTATACCGGCCTGAGCCATTTCATATAGCATATGCTGGAACTGCACAAAATACACAGGGAACTGATAAGCAAGGTATCCCAGCACATTGTAGCCTTTTTCATAAGAGATCTTCCGGGAACTGCCTTCTTTCCAGTATGCATTCTTCTGACCCACAACCGCTTTTCTGATCCTGTCCAGTACAACCGGATCATCCCACGGCTTTGCGGTCTTCTTGCTGATGTATTGCTCGATAACTGTCTGCAGTTTTGCCGACACTACTGCAGACCTGAAGAAAAGCTCAGTTTTCTTTACTTCTTCTTCTGTAAGTTGCATTACCGTTGCAGGAGGAGATATCCTCATCCTTAGATCAGCACCATCCGGGCAGGCATCAATGTCCAGCTCGTACAGAAATGGCTTAATAACATCATAGATCTGTTCAACGGACATGTCACTTGTAATGTAATTCTGTATCTCCGACAGCATGAACTCAGGCTTCATATGGGAGACATACTTAAGAGTGGAAATTATTTCCTTTTCACTATCCTTCATTGATAGGAGGGACGGCGGGAAGGCTCATAAATGTACTGATTCCAAAAAATATATCAGATACAAATGGATGTTATTCTCATGGACCTCAATAAAGAGATACAAAGTCTGGCAAAGGCCAACGGGGTATTTTACTGTGGTGTGGCTGACCTGTCCAGGGCAAAGGAATTCATTATGCAGCAGGGCGGGAGTGAACTGGGATCCTATCCTTATTCTATATCTCTGGGCATCCATCTTTTTAAAGACATAGTTGACAGGCTGCCTGACAGGTCACAGCACTCAGTAGCTTTGAACTACCATCATTGCTACGAGATCACAAACCACAGGCTTGACATTGCAGCTTCTATTGTTGCAAGTTATCTTCAGGATAAAGGATACAGAGTACTACCATTACCTGCTTCGAAGAGGATAGATGATGAAAGGTTATGCGCATCCTTTTCCCACAAGCTGGGGGCGCGTCTGGCGGGGTTTGGATGGATAGGAAAAAGCTGCCTGCTCATTACTCCCGATCATGGTCCCAGGGTAAGGTGGGTATCCATTCTGACAGATGCCCCGTTGGAAACCTCACATACTATAATGGACTCAAAGTGTGGAAATTGCAATGCCTGTGTTGATATCTGTCCTGTTCAAGCCTTTACTGGACATGGATTTAAGGAAGAAGAGCCACGTGAGATAAGATATGATGCACATAAATGTGAAAGATATATCAACTCTCTTGGAGAAGGAGAGAAAATAAAGGTGTGTGGCATGTGCCTTTACGTATGCCCCTATGGACAAAAGAACAGGCATCTTCAAAATTAAACACTATTGATCGATCCTATAGGCTATAGGTTTGCATGCTTGCCACTCCATCTCAATAAAATGCCTGAAAATAGAAACCTGTTCCTTGCCGTTGTACCATGTTGCAGTAAGGTTCATGGGAATGTTTTCGTTCTTTATAGTGATGATCAGAAGTTCCTTGTTATCTATCACCAGAATTCCACCCTTCAGCAGATTATCACTCACCTCTCCTGAATAGAATCTTACTTCAGCACCCTGGACTTTTTTATTTACAACTTGATTTTCGTTAATGGTGATCCGTACCTTCAAACCTTCATCTATCTTCTCCTGTAGTTTCTGCGTGATAATTTCCATGATCGGATAAACATCCATAGCCTTGTCTAATGAGGGATAGGTAGATGCCAGTACTATCTCTTCCCTGGCAGAGTCTAACATCTGGACTATCTTATCAGTAACATTCTTCACACCGCTGATATTCCATACTGCATCGTCATCTGTAGGGATATCAGGTGCATTACAGATCTTTTCAAGTTGTTCCAGAGATGTTTCGACAGCCTTTTCATAATTCACCTTCAACCTGTCAATGATCTGGTCCGGAGCTATTGCCTTGTAACGCATGGGTTTAGTGTTCTGGGTATCTATGACACCCTTTTCCTTAAGCTTGGTGAGCACGCCATACACAGCGGAGCGCGGGATACCCGACAATGCATGGATGTCTGCCACAGTTCCACTACCATAGCGTGTAAGTGCTATGAGCACTTTAGCCTCGTAGGTTGTCAGACCCAGTTGTTGAAGTGATTCGACCAAGGTATTCATAATGCTACTTCACATAGGATACACTTATTTGTCATTTTCCTTTGTTCCTTTGTTCTCCAGATATCTCTTGTAATTATTCTGCTTCTTCTTCCTGGAGATCATAAATACCGGAGTACCGATGATACCTACCAGAAGCACAAGTCCAACCGCAACAGAGGCATTAAGGGATTCTGCAGGACCAACATACACAGGTATTTTGAGATTATCCGAATACTGGCTTTTATCTTGTTCATCCTTATATTTTATCTCACTGCTTATAGAATAATCCTTTACTGTTGCATCTTCTGCCACATTCAGGTCGAATACTGCGGTCCTTGACTCATCAGGATGCATGTCCCCCAGATATGCCTGATCGTCCGTGGTGGTGAAAGGATCTACAACACTTATCCTTGCAATACATTCACGTGCTATCTGCTCTCCTGTATTGGTATATGTTACATTGATGGTTTTTTCATCGCCGGCCCGCAGATCAGATTCAACATTCTCTATTCTGAAATACGGTTCTTCTTCAACGACTACTTGAAGGACCATTGTCTGGTTCATATCCTCATACCAGTAGTAAGTATCACCGTAAGGAGGTGTTACCGCAGAATCCTTCTGGGACCTGTATGCAACATAAAGCTGCAGATCGTAAGTGCCCGCTTTTGCATTGTCGTAGATCTCTATAGGGAATTCGGCGGGTGAAGAGAGGGATTTTCCGGTATTCAATGAACCCAATAGTAGAGTGTCCTGTTCTATCTTTATGGGAGCATCGGGGTCAGCAAGTGAAAGTGTTGCTGTCATAGAATCTGCTGTTGTTATCGCCCGGTCTGACAGAAGTTCGCTTGACATATATGTGCGGGTGAGTGTTTCACCATACTCCTCGATATCATCTTCTATATCATCTTCGTTGGCCTCGAATCCTGTGACCTGTCCATTGTTCAGTATATTCACATAAAGGATGCCTTCTTCTCCTCTCTCGAACACTTCATCACAAGCGAGGTTTGCTACCAGATGAGGAGAACCATACACATCGTAGTAATCGCTTGCAATTTCAGAGACAACATTCTCATCTATACCCGCGGATGCAAACTGCATGCCACCGAGTAACAGAATTGCGATCGAAAGAAACTTTAAATTTCTAAGAGAGATCATATACTCACCTTATTATCTTCTATATACTTTTTTGATGCTTTGCGTCCTGATCTCCACCTATCCAGGTTAACCATAATAGGTGGCAGGACAACGATCGTACTGAATAACGAAAAAGCTACAGCTATTACCGTAACGATCCCAAAACCACGCAGCATTGGGAATGATGATGCCACAAGAGCTGAAAAACCGAATATCACAGTAAAACCTGATGCAAGGATCGCTGGTCCTATTCTGAGCGCAGCCGTTTCCATGGCATCAAGTGGCTCCAGTCCCTTGTCACGTTCTTCAAAATAACGTTCCAGCATAAGGATAGTGAACTCTGCCCCTATCCCTATTGCAAGAGCACCAAGTGTGGCTGTAAGTGGATTGTATTCCATACCTGACAGGTACATCACTCCGCCAAGCCAGCCCGTGACCATCACGATAGGCAGTATTGTTGCCAGGGATTTCATCCAGTCCTTGTAGATCAGTAGCATACCCACAAAGATAATGGCCATTCCCAGGTAACCCATGGCAGTCCTCCCTGATGTAAGGGCACCAATAATGGAAGTTTCTGCTACTTTATTGCCCGTGACAGTGACCGTGACCCCCGGTGGAGGAGCATACCATTGCAGATCATTTTCAACTGCTTCAATTATATTGGATACCTGTTGTGTTTGCAGGTCTTTCTCAAGTTTAAGATTAAGGACACCAAGGTTCCCACCTTCAATGTACTGGTCAGTAACGACAGAAGACATACTGTCTGTTATAGAAATTACCGTGTCCTTATCAGAAGGTATTGAGCCATAGCCAGAGTATATCAGTGAACCAATGCTGCTAGAGCCTGTTATCTGGTTGTGGCGTTCCTCTTCCAGTTCACTGAAATCGACCATCCATTGTAGCAGGTCCGGATCCATTATGTCGTCTGCCCTGATGATTACATTTAGTTGGTCGCTACCACCCATGACCCTGTTAAGCTTGTTAAGGTCCTGAAGTGCCTGCATGTCCTGGGGTACAAAATCCTTTGTGTCTGTCTGTACTCCTACATGCTCATCTGCATATAGTCCTGCAATTGCAAAAACAGATGCCAGTACTATCACTATCATATAGTGTTTTGTTGTTAGCAGGGAGACTTTTGCAAGGAACTTTCCAAGAGGAGAGTTATGCTCTGTTGTTGGCTTTACGGTTGTCTGATGTCCGTTAAGTTCCTTTTTAAAATTCTTTTCTGCTTCTTTTTCCAATGATCTTCTATCGAGCCGATATAGTAGAGCTGCCAGCACGAACATTGAAACAAGGTAGCATAGGATCACTCCTACAAGACTCATCTTCCCAAAGTCCTGTATCATGGGAACAGGAGAAATGAACAGCGCTATAAAACCTAAAGAAGTTGCAACGACCGCAGTAGCTACTGCAGGGCCAGTGTGCTTTATCGTATCAATTACTGCCTCTTCAGCAGACTCTCCCTTTGCAAGCTCCTCCTCTATCCTATTCTGGAACTGGATCGCATAATCTGCTCCCAGACCGATAAGGATTGGAAATACTGCCATTGATGCCATGGTCATGGGAATGCTCAGCAAACCCATGGCTCCAAACGTATAGATCAGGCCCACAAGGATGACTGGTATTGGAAGCAAGGACCACCTGACATGTCTGAAAACGATCTTAAGTCCTATTATCATCAGAATGAAGGCAAGGACCAACATGTTTCCAAGACTTGAGGTCATTTCTTCTGACATTGCTATTATGTATGCCGGCTCACCGGTGGCGACAGCAGTGGTACCTGCTGGAAAGTCAACGATCTCGATCGTTCTTTCGACCTGGGCAAGGACCCTTTTCTTGTTATCTTCATTTATACTTCCAGGCATCTGGACCATTATGAGCGTATGTGTGGTTTCTGGCATGAACTGCTCGACGTAAGCAGATGGCAATTGGTCGATCAGTGTCAGAATGGTGTTGTCTTCAGGTATCTCTGAACGGCCCGTTGCAGAATAGGATGCACTTTTGATGAGCGATGCCATGCTCATTACATTCTCTACATCCTTGTCTTGCTCAATTATCATGTCAAAGTTGTTAATAGCCTCCAATATCTCAGACTCTCTGACATCATCAGATTCCACAAGTACAACTATAACCTCGCTACCAAAATTTTGTTTGTATAGATGGTCATAGTTCTGGTAGATCTCAGAATTTTTTTTAACAAAGGTATCTGTTCCACTTTTCTGTTCTATCAGGCCTGCACCTATGAATGACAATAACATCAAGATAATGGCTGTCGCAAGTATTGTTTTGGGCGATTTTTCTACAAATGCCCCGATGTTCTCAAATATTTGTTTTACAGACATGATATACTGTCAGTAGTACAATACTAAAAGAATATATAGTTTACTATTAACAACAACTAATTAATATAATATATATGCTATTTGTGTGCAACAATTTGATCTTTAAAACTGTCAAAAGGGAAAAAATGCAATTGATCGAAAAAGTCCGATGATTCTCAATCTGCCAGTCATATATATTCTTATATCTTTATCTACTACATCATAAAGTTTAGACTTGGCCGTTAGAATACTTATCTGAGAAGATCTAATAGAACATGCTTGAAAAACAATTCTCTTATTGAAGTGATCCAATATGGACAGAGATAAGCTTAGCAAACTTCTTCTGAATACATACAGAAATACGATCTTATCCTGGATGATCCTATTGTGCCTCGTCCTTCTGACCTTCGTGAGCTTTATGGATGGGAGATATACGTGGGGGATCCTGAGTGCATTCGCTATCTGTATAATAATTCTTCCAGGATCGTTCTTTAAGGATTTGTCGATCATGCCTCCATGGTATCTTTTAGTGCTGGTTGCATTGCCGATAGTTGGAAATGCAATAGACTACCATCTGTTCTCCACTAGTATACCCCATTATGTTTCAGTGGCAACTATTGCATTGCTGGCAGCAGCAGAGATCAACTGGTTCACTTCTGTAAAGATGGACCACAAGTTTGCAATTCTTTTCGTTTTCATTACCACCCTTGCAATATCCGGTCTATGGTACCTTATGCAATGGTTATTGGACATAAATATTGGAACAAGTTTCATCCTTGATGGCAGATCACAGGAAACTATCAACACTGAGGTCATGTATGAGTTCATGTATGCTACAGTTGCGGGTATTGTCGCTGGTTTGATATTTGGGTGGTATTTTGGATACAAAGGAAGATCTGCTCCCAGCGGCATTAGATTTCCCTCAAAGGATGAACAGGATATTCCTGCATACACATCGACCAGACCACCTGAACCTATCCGTAAATTGCTTGGGATCTCACAAAAGAAACAAGAGCTTGCAACAAGGGTCATGCAGGCCTGCCTGTTGATAATGATGTTCGCTGGGATATATCTGAAGGACACGCATGTGGTACTTAATGCAATTGCAGCATTTGGCATTACTTTTGTGCCT
>NZ_JBFXHJ010000051.1:6908-14716 GCF_050177135.1 Methanomethylovorans sp. | reverse complement strand
GATAGAGGAGAACAACATCGACCCTTCAACCATCCGCATGACGCGTTACAACGATGGAAAATGGGAAGAGCTGGCCACACAAAAAGAAAATGACGATGAAGAGTATCTGTACTTCGTTGCAGAAACGCCGGGATTCTCTATATTCAGCGTAGTGGGTGATGAAGTAAAGGCAGTAAGTGAAGAAGCTAAGCCGGTTAAGCAGGAAATAGCTGAGGAAACACCTGAAGAACCTGTAACTGAAGAAGGAAAGGAAACACCCGGATTCACAGCAGCAATGGGGCTGGTCTTTGTATCTGTCGCTTTCATTGTAAGCAGAAGGTCCAGGTAAATACCGAATTTATGGAAGGCAGCTACTGCCTTTCTATTCTCTTTTTTATTCTTTTGAATCTTTTTCTATTATTTATCGCCCAACTTTGACATTTAAAAGTAATATACGTGTTCTTAGTTTAGTAGTATTCGACCAAAAATGCCACCAAAACTAAGAACAATTGACATAATTCCCAACGACAATATATATTTCCCATCGGAACCATTCTGGCTGTAAACAAACTCTATGATGTCCTTGACTTTTCCACTGTTTTTGGTAAACACAAGAGGAATGGAATTGATATCAACGACCTGCTGAAAGCTCTTGTAAGCTACAAGCTTACAGATTATTTCAGCATAAGTAAGGCTCATGAATGGATCAATCGAGCTGAAGTCCTTGAAATCTTTGGTCTTGAAGAATTCAGTGAAAGAACCCTTTACAGGGTTCTTGAAATCCTGGGAAACAATCGTGAAACGATTATTTCAGACATTCAGGACAGGTTATTTGGTAGATACGATTTTGAGCACACAAATATCAACAGGTAAACAAGAGACTGAAACAAGGTTCACTTGTTGTTTTTGATAAAGGAGCTCATAGCATAGGGAATACTGCCCTGATAAGGGCAGATGATATGCAGTATCTGACTGCAAGGAAACTCAATACAAGTGACGACAAGATAATAGCAAACTTCTGGAGGAATTCTCCTGAACTTATTGATCCGGAAGATGGCATATATTGTATAAAGATAGTTAAACCAAGCAGTTACAACTATTTCTATTTTTCAAAAAAGCTTCAGAAGGAGCAACTTGATTCTAAGGCAAGAAAAGTCATGAGACAAATGCAGGAAGTAAAAGACATACAGGAATCGATTACCAATAACAAGAAGCTTCCTAAAAGGTTCAGGATCAACAATCTGCTTGTTGATGTGTGTTATTCCCTGCAGACTAAGCTAGTACAACTTAATGAGCAAGAAGCTATCGAGCTTCTTGAGGAATATATAATAACAGGAAGAGAAGGATTTTTCTGCCTGAAATCGAGCAAGGATTTGACAGTGAAACAAGCTCTTCAAACATACCGGAGAAAAGATTCCATCGAGAAGATAATCCATTCTCTCAAGAATGAGATTGAAATTAAACCGTTAAGAGTATGGTCGGATGCTAGCATTTATGGTGCTATTATCATAGGGTTCATTGCACAACTGTTCATATCGCTGATGCGATATGAGTTCAAGGAACTCAAGCATAAGTCCACAAAGTTCATCAAAAAAAGCTTATTGAATTTGACAGTTACAGTCGATTTCCTGAAAAGTACTACAAAAAAGTACATTTACGCCAACTTTGATGCCATAAATACACTGATCTTAAGGCAAAATAGGACGATATCGTAGAAGTTCACATTAAATTATTGAAACTGTCAAATCGGTTTTCCTGACAAAAAAACAAAAAATTGGGCTAAAAGAGAAGACATTCACTTTATCACGGAGTGATAACTGTCAAACTTGGGCTGTATAAAAATAGAGCCATTTTTATATAATTAGTGTATATCTATTTGTATGGCTTTATTCATACACATTAAAATCTCAGTATCGTTTTTGACAGTTTTTTTCTTCTTTTCGATCTTATTTGCCGGAATCGGTAGTGCAGCGACAATTACTGTTCAAAATGTATCAGATAGTGTCACTGCCGCTGATCTGGTGAACATACTGCTTGGAGAAAATAGTAATGTTACTGTTTCCAATATCTCAATTACAGGCAGTAATGCAGCAATCGGTCACTTCACTAATGGTGGCTCACTGGGATTTGATTATGGTGTTGCAATGAGTACCGGTTTAATCTCGAACATATCCAATGATATGTCTAACTTTGCTAACACTAATAATAGTCAGCTAGGGGACAGTGATCTGAGTACGCTTGTCAATGATACTACTTTCGATGCCATTATTCTTGAATTTGATTTTGTCCCTGAAAAAAGCAGTATCAATTTTAATTATCGGTTTAGTTCTGAAGAAAGTTTTACAGATGTGTATGATGATGCTTTTGGCCTTTTTGTAAATGGGGAGAATATTGCTCTGCTGCCTAATGGAAATCCAGTCAGTGTAATTAATATTGGAAATGGTACTTACTATGAGCCAGGTCCTCTTAATAATTGTTTTAATGGGTCCAGTATAATAATGACAGCTACAGCGGAAGTAGTACCAGGCACTTTAAACCACATGAAATTTGCCATTGCGGATGCAAGAGATGGTGTTTATGATTCGGGTGTTTTCATAGAGGGCGGTTCTTTCGTATCCAATACAATTCCTAATGCACCATCATCCCCTATGTGTGAAGGTGAGACGAATCCAACAGATATAACAGATCTGACCCCTGAATTTAGCTGGACTTTCTCTGATCCAGATGTTGGTGATACACAGGGTGCTTACCAGATCCAGGTAGGAACAACAGAAGGTGGAAGTGATATGTGGGACAGTGGCCAAATCACAAGCTCTTCATCAAACAATATCTCTTATGCTGGCTCTGATCTGGATTACAGTACTACGTACTATTGGAGAATAAGAACATGGGATAACAATAATGCTGCTGGTCCCTATTGTGAGAATCAAAACTTCACAACTGCAGAAGAAATCCTCTCTCCTGTTGCCAATTTCACAGCTAATGTTACATCTGGTTCAGCTCCACTTACAGTGAACTTCACTGATCTCTCAACCAACACACCTGCATCCTGGTTATGGGACTTCGGTGACGGGAGCACTTCAAATGATCAAAGCCCTACCCACACCTATACAAGTGGAGGCACTTATACCGTCAGTCTCAGTGCAACAAACACCGCTGGAAGCAACACAAGCACCCAAATGGATTATATCACTGTAGTGGTAGCGACCACTGTGAATGCTTCTCACGCTTCAGTCACTTATTATGAGAACGATAATATGACCGTAGATGCCGGTATCAATGTAAGCGGCAGTTCTACCTTTATATCGGCCAGGGTCTACATAGGTGATGGTTACGTTGAAGGTGAAGACTTCCTCCGTTTTACCAACACAAGCAGTATCAATGGAAGCTTTAATCCGTCAACCGGTATCCTGTCCCTGTCGGGAAGCGGGAATGCGGCTGCATATCAGGAAGCTTTCAGGAATGTCAGGTACGAGAACATCAATGATGATCCCAATACCTCTGGCAGGAACATCACCTTCGTAATGGGCGACAATGCGATTTACCTCGAGTCTACAGGACACTATTATGAAAGCATTTACTCCGGGTCTGTAATTTCCTGGACTGCCGCAAAAGCTTCAGCGGAAGCAAGGAGTCTTTCCGGTATGCAGGGATATCTTGCCACTATCCTTACAGAAGAGGAAAGCGTGTTCCTCGGATCAAAAGCCCCTGATAATGCATGGATGGGAGCAAACGATGTTGCTGTTGAGGGAGAATGGAGGTGGGTCACCGGACCAGAAAATACAACAGGGCAAGGTACTCTGTTCTACTATCAAAGCAATGGTACCACGTTGCCAGGATTCTATACTAACTGGAATGATAATGAACCTAATGACTTCGAAGCCGGGGAGGATTGTGGTCAGATCCTCGGTAATTCTGATGAGAAAAAATGGAACGATCTGCCTAATGGTGCTGAAGTCTACTATTACCTTGTAGAATACGGCGGAATGCCGGATGAACCCACTCCGCAGCTTACTGCTACTATTGTTGTGAATGTGACTGCCGTAAATGATGCTCCTACAACTCCTGGAGCTTTCACATCCCCGACAAACGGCCAGATAAAGCAGGGTAGTCAGTCCATGAGTGCCAGTTGGGGTATATCGACCGACCTGGAGGATGATGCTGTCAGATACGACCTGTGGTTCTTCAATGGTAGTTGGACAAAGATCGGGGACCTGCTAAATACCAACAGTAAGACATTCACTCTGCCCTCTGACAATACAAACAGTGCACTGCTCCGTGTATATGCAAATGACACTCACGATAATTCATCTGCAAGGGACGTTACATTTACCATAGATTCTCTCGGACCTGTGATCTTTTATGGCACAAATGGGAATAACACTTATTCCAAAAGCCATAACACAACAGCAACTGGAACAGATGCTGTTGCAGGTCTTGCACAAATTTCCTATGCATGGACCAATGACTCTGAGATGAGTTCCGTATCATCATGGACCGATTTTGTAAATGGGGCTACGTTAGCACAAGATACTGTCAGCGGTGACTGGTATCTGCATATAAATGCCACAGATAATGTGAGCAATAGCAATTATTCAGTATCTGATGTCTTCAAACTGGACAATATCCTTCCTCTGATACACTTCGGCACTGATGGCAATGCTACCTATGCACAAAGCCACAGCACCAATGTAACAGTTGTTGATCCGCTTTCCGGTGTTCAGGCTTTGGTTTATTCCTGGACCAACGATCCCAATGTAAGTTCAGTATCACATTGGACAGCTTTCAATAATGGTGCTATCCTTACCGGGGATTCCATGGAAGGTGACTGGTATCTGCATATCAGGGCTACTGATAATGCCAGTAACATAAATTACTCCGTTTCCAACGCTTTTGCAATGGATAACAGCCTGCCTGTGATACATTTCGGTACTGACGGTAATACCACCTATGCACAAAGCCACAGCACCAATGTAACGGTTGTTGACTCACTTTCAGGTATTGAGGGTTTGGCTTATTCCTGGGCCAGCGATTCCAATGTCAGTTCAGTATCACATTGGACAGCTTTCAATAATGGCGCTACCCTTACCAGAGATTCTGGAGAAGGCGACTGTTATCTGCATGTCAGGGCAACTGACAATGCAGGTAATACAAATTACTCTGTATCCAATGCTTTTGCGCTGGACAATACGCTTCCTGTTGTGAGTATCACCGGCAATCCGGCCAGCTGGCAGAACACCAGTGCTGTCCTGAATGTAAGCATAGATGATCTGTCAGGTGTCTCTCAGGTAAAATGGGCTACTGGTATCCTCAATTCCACATATTTCGCATCAAGTGGGAATATACTCAGTTCTCCTTATTCGTTCGAAGTCTCAGGGAATGGCAACTACACAGTATATGCCAGGGACCTGGCAGGTAATGAGAATGCTACTGTCTTTACAGTATCATATATAGATACTCACGTTCCATCTGTCAGCTTGTCACCCGATGGTAACAGTACTTATTCTCAAAGCCACAATTCTACAATAACATCTTTGGATGGCCTTTCCGGTGTACAGTCCATTGCATATTCCTGGGGTCAGAATTCCAATGTGGGTTCAGTCTCCTCCTGGACTGTGTGCAATAGCGGTGATACGGTAACGCAGGATTCTGCAAATGGCAATTGGTATCTCCATGTAAGATCCGCTGACAATGCGGGTAATGTCAACTATTCGACATCCGGTGTGTTCAGGCTGGACAATGGTCTGCCTGTGATACATATCGAAAACAATGGAAACGATACCTATTCCAGGAGCCATAACACTGATGTGACGGTTTCCGATGCGCTTTCAGGTATTAACCAGCTCGCTTATTCCTGGACCCAGGATACTAATGTAGGTTCGGTATCTCAATGGACAGCTTTTGACAATGGAAGTACACTGACAAAGAATTCCGGCGATGGCAATTGGTACCTACATATAAGGGCTGTTGATAACGCAGGCAACACCAATTACTCCGTGTCCTCTAACTTCAGGCTGGATAACACTGTTCCTGCGTATACATGGATACAGAAGCCTCTTAATGCAGACACAGGAGATTCTGTTGTGATCGAGCTGAATGCTACGGATGTTTCTTCTGTTTCCGAATGCATCATAACAGTTGATGGTGAAGAATATCAGATGAATACAAGTTCGGGCGGTTACTCATGGACCGTGGACATTCCCGCCAGTGATTCCGGAACACTTGTAAGCAAGGTTATCTATAGCTGTACTCTAAGCGATCTTGTGGGCAATGTGGGCAGTACTGGTAATGTCCGGATGAATGTTTCCATCCTGCCCATTGCGGATTTTACGGCAAGTGAAACCACAGGTACTGCTCCGCTGACAGTAGGTTTTGAGGATGGTTCTTTTGGCCCGGTGGAAGACTGGCACTGGGACTTCGGAGACGGTAGCACTTCCACAGAACAGAACCCTGTTCATACTTTCGGATCAGGCGATTTCACTGTCAATCTGACAGTGACGAACAGCAATGGCACTTCCAGCCAGCAGCTCAACGTAAGAGTAGCTGAACCGCTTAGCTGTACAACCTCACCGGAAGATACGGAGCTAATCTCTATCTACGGTGAAGAAACTAACTTCAGTGCGACAGCTAACATTCTCTCAAGTTTTAGCTGGTATATCGATGGTGAACCAATAAGCGGAAATGGTATTACCATGTCCTCGAATGATGACGATTCCTCATGTCTATCATTCTGTGCCATAAACACAAGTGAGTACATCGATCAGGATGATTTCTTTGTAGAGGATTACAACATATCTGTTGTAGTAAGCAATGAAACCACGGGTATGTCAGATACGTTCTCATGGGATTGGACAGTAACAAATTCTTCAGCTGCTGAGGATGGAGAGGAAATTTTATTTGTTATTTCACAGGTTCCTGAGATCACATCCAGCGGAAATATGTCATACGTGGGATTCAACACAACGGATGATGAAAAGATGGATTATAGCAATCTTACCGGTAGTATCACTTTTGTTTCTTTTGCCACTCCAGGCAATGCTTCTGACCTGCGCATAAAGATCGAAGTGTTGGACAAGTCATCACTTAACGAATCTGAAGCGGGATTCTCTCAGGACTCTGTGTACCAGTACTTCGACATTAGTTTCAATAACCAGACACTTGTTGACAACACTGGTCTTAACAGGAGTATCGAGTTCAGGGTCCTGAACGAACGTGATGGCGGTTCCCTTGCCATTACTTCTGTGATGCTCAAGCACTGGGGTGATCCGGCATGGGAAAGCTATGTTCCGGAACTTCTGGACAATGATGGCACATATTCGTATTTCATTGTTCGCAACATCTCCGGATTCTCACCTTTTGCGATCACCGCAAACTATGAGTACTCTTCAGGCTCAGGTTCGGGCTCAGGCACCGGTAAGGCTGTTGTAATGCCTTTGTCCTCACAAGAGGATACGGGAAAAGCGGGCGGTTCAGCCTCTTCAGGTTCCGGAGGTTCAAAAGTATCACCCGTCACCTCAAGTTCAGAAGGTGCCAGAGATGGACCAGGGGATAAGACACAGAGTAATGATGGTATCGGGAGCGAAGCTGATAGCAGCAATAACAATAGACACAACAACATAGCTGCAGCTGGAATTGTACTACTGGCTGGCGCATTCTTGATCTTCTTCCTCTACAGGAAGATAAAAGAATAAGATAAATAGTCGGGTTCCCAGCTAGTTCCTCCCGGAAGGCGAAACATCGGGAGGAACCATTTTTTAAATATGTTCTCTTTGGTGCTGGCGTTTATTGTGAACTCTGATAGGTAGTGAAAAGCAGACTTTATTTTTCAT
>NZ_JBFXHJ010000051.1:0-6808 GCF_050177135.1 Methanomethylovorans sp. | reverse complement strand
TTTATGTCAAGGATAGCACATTTATATTTTCCTGCTGCACATAATGATATTTGGAGAACTACCTAATGACCGTTGACCTCTCTTCTCTTCCAGATCTTCCGGGAGTGTACCTCATGAAAGATGACTCCGGAGAAGTGATCTACGTGGGGAAGGCCCTCTCACTGCGAAAAAGGGTCCGCCAGTACTTCCAGTCATCAAAGAACCTCACTCCAAAGACTAAAACGCTTGTCAGCCGCATAGAGGATCTGGAATATATAGTCACAGATACGGAAGTCGATGCTCTTGTTCTTGAAGCGAACCTTATCAAAAAATATAGGCCGCGGTATAATGTCCGTCTGAAGGACGATAAAAGGTATCCTTATGTCAAGGTCACAGTGAACTCCAGATATCCCCGGATCTTCCTGACACGCCGGAGGCTCATGGATGGGTCCCTGTATTTCGGGCCATATACAAATGCAGGTGCTATAAGAAAAACACTGGATATCATATCCCAGGTCTTCAGGATACGCAGGTGCAGGCAACCTCTTAATGAAAAGAAGGCAAGACCCTGTCTGGACTATCATATTAAAAGATGCTATGCGCCATGTGCCGGGAAGATAAGTGAAAAGGAATACCTGGAAAATGTCCAGGAGGCTATAAAGTTCCTTAAAGGAGAGACTTCCGGGTTGGTGAAAGAACTGGAAGAAAGGATGCAAGACCTTGCATCAAAACAGGAGTATGAAGCTGCTGCCCAGGTAAGGGACCAGCTCGAAGCTGTCAAAGTGCTCTCACAACAGCAGATAGCCACTTCCGGAACAGACGACAGGGATGTAATAGCAGCTGTCAAGGATGGTGACACAGTCTACATCCAGATATTCTACGTGAGACATGGTAATATGGTGGGGAGAGCTGACCTTGCCATGAGCTCCGCAGAAGGCACTGCACTTCCGGATATTGTCTCTCAATTCATAAAGCAGTATTATCTGGATTCGCCCATCCCTACGGAAATATTGATACAATACGATATACCTGAGCATGATCTCATCACCTCATGGCTCAAACAGAGGTCAGGACGGGAAGTTCATATAAATGTGCCTCAGAGGGGTGATAAAAAGAAGATGCTCGACATGGCTTTGATGAATGCAGAAATGACCATGCGGGCAAACCGGCTAAAAGCTGTGGTAGCCAGCGAGTCGATGGAATCGCTCAAAGACCTGCAATCATTACTTTCCCTACCCTCAGTGCCTTTATACATAGAAGGATTTGATATATCCAATATCTCCGGAACAGATGCTGTCGGCTCAATGGTGGTGTTCGAGAATGGTAAGCCATCTAATAATAAATACAGGCAGCACAATATCAGAACAGTTAAAGGCATTGATGATTTTGCAATGATGGGAGAAGTTGTTGGACGCCGCTATTCCCGCCTCAAAGAAGAAAAGATGCCTTTTCCTGATCTGATCCTTATAGATGGAGGACCAGGACAGCTATCTGCAGCAAAAGATTCACTTGACAAGCTGGGGCTGGATGTTCCTGTCATTGGCCTTGCCAAAAGGTTTGAACACATAATCACTACTAAAAAAGGCCCAGGTGAAGTGATAGTTCTGCCTCATAGCTCTCCTGCCCTGAAACTCCTTATGCATGTAAGGGATGAGGCGCACAGGTTCGCCGTGTCTTCCCACAGACGCAGAAGATCTGCCAGGCTTACGCATTCCATACTTGACGGCATAAGCGGCATAGGAGAAGCAAAGAAAAAAGCGCTTATCACTTATTTTGGTTCTGTGGAAAAGATCGGCCAGGCCACAATGGAAGAACTGTGCCAGATCGAAGGTATAAACAAAAAACTTGCGCTGCGCATATTGGAAAAATTCCAGGAACATGGCCCATGGAATGGGGCTGACAAAATGTGAAACCTACAAGGTTATATATATACAAATCAATAATAAAAATAATAATAATATGGTCACTAAGAACGCAATATTGGACAGTGGCTATTCGGTGAGGTATTAAAGATACTGAGGGATATAAAAATGGGGAAAGAACTTAATTTTTTTGGACACATTAAGAAGCCAGACATCAGAATGCTGCATGATATGGATGATGTCCTCTATGACACGGAGTGGAGCCGGACAGCAAAGAACACTGAACTCTATTACATGTACAGGGATCTGTACAGAAATGAAAAGGAACATGAAGCTATTAGATCTCAGCAACTGAGATATGACATCACTGTTATTCCGCCCCAAATGCTTGGGAAGGAGTATGTTAAAACAGCCGGACATTATCATCCTAATGTGCCAGGAGCTCACGTTTCTTATGCAGAGCTCTATCAGGTTCTTGAGGGGGAAGCTAATTACTTATTGCAGAGGATGACAGAAGAAAATGTTGAGGACGTAGTGGTCGTTGAGGCAAAAGCCGGAGATATAATAATGGTTCCTCCGGGATATGGTCACATTACCATTAATTCTTCCGCTAAGACCCTTAAGATGGCAAACTGGGTGTGCAGTGAGTTCTCGTCCATGTACGACCCCATCAAAGAACATTCGGGCGCCGCATATTATCTTCTTGGGACAGGTTATGTGGGCAACCCGGAATATACTAACATACCACCTATACGCTATCTGAAACCCACAGATCCTTCTATGCTGGGGCTTGCTAAGGGCGAGGATATGTATAATCTTGTTAGCGATCTCAGTAAGCTGGATTTCCTGAAAAATCCGCATTTATACAGTGCAATGTTCTCAAAGCTACTTGCAAATGAATGAAAGACTTTGCATATCTGCATCGATAGTGTATAATATAAGAAAGACAAATAAGTTCTTTGAGGTCTATCGGTGCAGAAAAACTACTGTATCCAGTTCACATCAGCAAAGATAGAAGATCTGATGTTCAGAACAACTTTTGATCCGGTTACACGGGAAGGTAAGGTAGTGGTCAACCTATCCATTATCGATAAGAAAGATTTCGATGATGTGATGGGAATATTCGAAATGGCTATCAATAGTGGTCTGTCAGTAAGTCCCTTTATAAGGGTACTCCATGAAGGGGATAATGTTGCAGGGATCTCCGTGGGTCCGGATGAAGTTGGTTTTGTCACAATGTGCAGCATCACCATAGATGGTATCCTGCTCAAGAAAGGTGTGTTTGTGAACCCCAGATTTGGCGGATTGGTGGAGATCAAGGACGGAACACCTCTTAGGTTCACCAATGTGCTAACCTATCACAGTACTACGATCGATCCTCTGGAAGTACTCATGTCCCAGGAGATCACATCGGTCACTGAAATGCTTAAAACGGGTTCCGGAAAAATACTGGCGAACCTCAGGGAAGCTCCCATGGTTGCAAGGGATGATATCGACCGAATTCTTTCAGATATGATGGATGCTGGTATCACAGGTATCCTCGAAGTGGGAGAGCCAAATACACGTATTCTGGACGTGCCTGTGGAAAGGGACCATCTTGGCATCGTTGTGATAGGCGGCACCAATCCTATGGCCATTGTTCAGGAACACGGTATAGGCATAAGAACAAATGCTATGTCCACGGCAGTTGATTTCAGGGAGCTGCGTCATATCAATGAGTACAGATGATAGCTCATTGCTTCGAGATTTGGGCGCCAATGATCGAATCAAGCCTGCGTATGAACTCATCTTTGGAATTCTGAGGAATAGTTGCCCCGGCTGCAATATCATGCCCGCCTCCGGCCCCTCCTACTTCTGCAGATACAAAGGCTAATGCTTCTGATAGGTTTAGCCCTTTTCTGACAAGGTCCTGTGTGCCTCTTGCTGAGACTTTCACGCCTCCTTCGGCATCTGCAAATGCGACTATTGGATAATTCCTGTCAGCGATAACCGATGTGCTCATGCCTGCAACAATGCCTATAATTGTTTCTTTTATATTTGAGCCTGCATCGAAATACTGTAGGTTACTGAGCTTTGTAATTCCATTTGTCTTTACAAATTTAAGCCCATCTACAAGGTTAGATCGATGCTCAGTAAGTAATCTGCTTGCTTTCTCATACGCCTCTTCCCTATCTCCCATGCATACAGCCATCCCTATTTCGGCATTATCGTATCTTCCTGTTGCGTTCAGCAATGTCGAATACTCGGTGGCATCCCGCATTTCAGTGCCTTCCCTTTCGTTCAACAATATATAAACTTCCCCTATAAGTCTCTCCAGTTTGCAGGATTCCTGTCCTGAAGAAAGACCATGTTGTAGAAGAGCAGAGACAATTGTTTGTTTTTCTTTCTGTTCCAGGTCTATCCATCTTCGCCAGCGATCGTCATCTCCAAAACGAAGCCCTATACGGTGAAGGAACTCTATACACGCATCCTCATCCCCGGTCAGACCGGGAAGGTATGGATCTGATGCAAACTGCAGCAGTTTGAAAATGGGCCTTGTTTGCTTGCCAAAGAGCATGACATCTTTTTCAAATGACAATATCCCTTTAGATACACCCTCTTCAAGGATCTCCCTATTGAGACTTATAAGATGACCATTACGTCTGTTCTGCATATCTCCAATTGCACCAACTATTGCGAGACCTGCAAGGTCATGGTTATCTCCAAGTTCGTTAGCCAGCAAATATGTTGTTCCGGAACCACTTATATCTGTAGAGCCGTTCGCTCCGAAAAGATGGGGATTAAGATGATGCTTTATCAGGTTTTCCGTGTCTCCCCGTGGGCGATGGTGATCAGATATCACAACATTTAACCCGGATCTTATGATAGTTTCAAGCATCCCGCTTCCCAGGTCAGTGAATATGACAAGTTCAGGATTCTGATCTGCCAGCTTAAAGATCGTGTTTTCGTCAAGTTGTTTTACAAAACCGACAGAACTTTCAATGCCTGCACTTTCAAGTGCCTTGCAAATAATAGCTGCGGATGTTATCCCATCTGCATCTATATGCGACACGACCTTCACTTCACTGTTCTCATGTATCGTGTCAGCACATTTTCTTGCACGTGTTCTCATTTGCTCCAGACAGTCTGACATTCCAACCACTTATCCGATTACTCTTCCTGCTTTCCACTTTGCAGGATCTATACGATATCTGTTTCCCTCTCTCTCTATCATTGCATACTCTTTCAGATCAGATATAGATAACTTCTTTTCTCCTTCGGTATTAAAAAGTGTATCCAGTTCGGTCCAGGGTACGATATATGCTTCACGGGAATAACCAGTTCCCATCCTCAGTTCCACTGCCAGAAAACCGGCACGCCCCGAAAGTCTGAGGAAATCAGAGATACGTGCTATCTGATGAGTGCCTTTTTTGTCCACGGTGAAGTGCTGAGAATAATACAGAGCTTTTGCTCCTTTGTCTACAGAAATACTTTTGCATTCTATGCCCATATAATAGTCCGGGTCAAGTGAATCCACAAGTACGTCCAGGAATTGAGGAGTAAAACGATGCTGTTTTACTCTGTGTGCTATTCCTTTTATCTCATTCTCAGTGAAAAAGGAATTAAACGATTGTACAAGTACTCTCTCGAATTCTGTCATGGATCACCTATTGATATACATGCTGAACTGATTTCCCAATGCGTTAAATTGATGTAGGTTACCCGCTTATTGGACCACATGGATAAAAAGACCCTTGAAATATTATCTTCCACTGGCTCAGTGCTGGTCCTGATCGCCCTTATTATTATTACTCATTCTACTTTTTCTTCCAATTCGAATCCATCGATGGAAAGTTATGGATTCATTGTTTCTTTGGTGGTATTTATACTCCTTATTTCCGGAATAGGTATTAAGTTGATGGAAGTGGAGTGAAAGTATTCAGGTCTTTTTGACTTCCTTGCATGTTTTGAGGCTCAATTCTGGGAACAGTGAAATTCAACTTCTGGAGAATAAGGGCTATATCCAGGGGTTAAAATTCGAAAGATAGATCAAAAAGGGAAGAGAATGCAGGTCATCAAGACCGGCATTATATTTTAAAATTAGTTGCTCTTGATAAGGAATGAGATGAAATCCGGGCTGAGCCTGGTTTCTCTGACCATCTTGTCAGCGATATCATCTTCCTGCATTCCATCCAGACGGTATTGTTTTATACGGTCGTAAACGCTCTGGGAAACTTCAGAATATTCGTTGATGTCCTTGCGGTGTCCCCACACGTCTCCTTCGAGCAGTTCTATACCCTGCATTTTGAGGTACATCTTTGCAGAGTTGGATATAGTTCTCTTGTAAGAACTTGGGATGTGGAGTGCCTTAACCTGGGGGCACTTCATTATAAGTGAGAAGATGTCCGTGTTAGATGGCCTGAATGCAAGGTGCACTATCTCTTCATTTGGGCTTAATGTGTTGATTTCTTCTTTGGAACTGACAACTCTTATTTTCATATCTTATACCTCTGTGGATTGTAAAATATTGTTTTTTTACAAGTAAAATACTTTGTAATCCCATTTCTTTGTATCTACAACTTTCTATTTAAAGTTTATTAAATTACTTTTATACGAATGGTATACAAAATAAAAATTATCAGTTCAAACTCTTAGTATTAAAGTAATATAGTGAACAATTGTGGGTATTAAAAAATTTGAATACACAGCTGTTGCCAACATCGAATAGAAAGGTGAATAGTGCCAGATATCATAAATCTTTATGAAAGGTTTAATCTGTTTTTATTATATAAACTTTGTTAAACGTAATTATGTATGTGTATACGTATTCTTTTCATATTTTGAAATTTAAGGCAAATGTGTTTTCTCCCAAGTGTAATACACATATACACAATATTCACTTTTTACATTTAAAATACGTTTGAGAACAGGGCCCAGGAAATAAAAGAAGGAGCGATTGAAGAATATATACAGATAGAAGTAAAGAA
>NZ_JBFXHJ010000050.1:13155-14724 GCF_050177135.1 Methanomethylovorans sp. | reverse complement strand
AATTTCCTGTTATAATTGTCAGCTATAGCCTTGCGCAGTTGAGGGATACCCTGGCTGTGAGTATATTTAGTTTCACCTGCGCACATAGCTTCAGAAGCCGCCTCACATATATGTGGCGCTGTGGTAAAATCAGGCTCTCCTATTTCCAGGTGTATGATGTGCCTCCCGGCTCTCTCCAGTTCCTGTGCCCTTTCCAGTATCTCCATTACATGAAAAGGAGGCATATCTATCACATTACGGGACAACATGCACGTAAAATAAGATTTCATGCACTTAAAATGTATGGATCAGGATATGCAAAAAAGAAAATGAAATTTAACAAATGAAAATGGGAAGAAAAAAAGGTAGACAGGGATTATTTCTTTTCCCTGGCATAGGCAACAATTGCGTCTTTGATACCCCACTTAAAGGCAATGACAACCGCCAGACCCCATGCAAGAGGACCAATGAACAGGTAGAATATACCGGTATCAATAAGCATGGCATCCAAAGCCAGGAGCATGACCACCAGGGAGAGAATTCCTCTGAAGGCAGGGACCAGGATATCAGCATGCTCTACTGTCATGCCTTTCATAATATTAGCGATGTAGTCGGCGAAGAAGTCAATAGCAAGCAAGCCAATTATCAATATCAGCAAACCAACGAACAGGTGCGGCAGATAATTGATCACATCCTGTACGAGATTCGCTATGATAGTTAGCTTAAGTATGTTCAGTGCGGCCAGTATGAATATCAGATATCCGAATATCCGGACAATACCCGAAACTATGCTGGAAGTCTTCATTCCGCTTGCTGTGATAGTTGCCCCCATGGGCGTGCTCTCTACCTTTTCATCGATTCCCGTAGCAATGAGGACATTACGTACCAGATCTGCCAGGAAATCAACTATAAGAAGCCCGATCAGCAATGTGATTATCGCAGCAAGGATAATGGGGATGTACAGAACTAACGAGGCAATGAAGTCTGCAACTACCTGGACTTGCAGCAGATCGATGATGAGTATTGCGAATATCAGATAAATGAACCATCGGATCGTCACATCAAAGAAACTTACGACATTCCCTCCGGTCCTTTTGATCATGTCTCCGATGATCGTCTTGTTGATCAGATCGTCTAGTCCGATCTTGTCCAGGAACTTTGCTCCGATCTTACCTACAGCTTTCCCGACTATGAGTCCAACTATAAGGAGTACTATTATCGCTACTAATGTCGGAATAAAAGCTATGAACTGATCCGCCATTCCATATAAGCTACTAAGTATCGGTGTTGATACCATTTACATCACTCTCCAATTATTATAAAAGTAGAGGGACGAAGATAGGATAGAGTAACATCTCTGATCCGTCTGACCTAAACCCCCTGAATAACAGTGTGTTTATTCTTATATTTAAACAATTTGCCATTCTTTAAAAAATGTTACTCAGCAATTTGCAAAGATAGCAGTCTGCAATTATTTTCATATAAAATATCCTTGTGAAACAAGAGAATGATACATTTATCTGTAGGAAAAAAGAAACCTTTAAAATGGGAGCTAATATGCCAATGAGTTCAAATGACAGAATAGAAGAT
>NZ_JBFXHJ010000050.1:0-13055 GCF_050177135.1 Methanomethylovorans sp. | reverse complement strand
GAGATGATCAGACTGTCACAGAGATCTGCATTTCACCTGAAGATGAAGATATGATGAGATTCTTTGAACAATTCACATCAAAATTTCCGGAAAGCATTAGAGCTGGCCTTTATCCTGCACAGGGAATAGCTATGCTATCATACGCCAGACCTGGAGAGATATGCCCGGATGGATGCCCTGGCCCTGAGAAGTTTTGTCCGAATTTCAGAAGAGAGAAGCCAAAGACAATAACAAACTATTTACGGGATCTGTTTCCCTGGATCAAAGGTTGGGTTTTTGAAAGCTACCAGATGAAACCGGGTATCGGTGCAATGAGAGGTTCCGATATGAAACAGAATCTACTGGAAATGTTTGAATATACACATTCTCCAGATGCATATGAAGATAAAACCGAGGATATGATCGCAACAAAAGATATCTTTTTTATAGCTACTGCCTGCAACTGTCATGGTGTGGTGAACCTGTTCCGGATCTGTGCCCGGAATAGAACAACTGCAAAATTAAAATGAACATGCCATGAATTAATATAACGCAGATCAAAAATCATCAGAATTAAACGCCTTCTATCTTCTGAAGACTTACTTCTGAGGACTTGCCTGTAATTAGACTTTTTACATATTCTTACTACTGTCATTCATCTCTTCTACTGAAATTAGATCCTTACCAAAACAAGTCCGGATGTATGCAGATCCTTCTTTCAGCTCTTCTTTTATAATTTCCGTTGTCTGTTTTGACATCTTTTCGTAAACCGGACATTTGTGCATATTATTTATGTGCTTATTGATTAGTTTAGAGATGGAACCAACTATAACTGCGGGATTGCCCACAGCCACCGAATTATCAGGAACGTTCTTTGTAACAACGCTCCCTGCACCAATAACTACATTGTCCCCTATGCTAACACCAGGCATTATGATGCTACCTGCACCAATGAAAGTATTGGAACCAATAGAAACTTTCCCGACCCTTGTATAACCTGTATAATTCCTAAGACTGCCATCATGTGCCAGAACAATGGTCCCATATGATAGAACAGAATCATTTCCAATAGAGACCAGCAAATTGTACCCAGGGTCTATGAGCACATTCCTTCCAATGAATACATTTTTTTCCAACATCATCTTTTCTCTGAACATCAGACTCTTGATGTTAACTCTTAAGAAAGACTTAGCAGAATATAGTATCCTAAAAATATTCCCAAATGCCATTATGACACCAATCTTCAATTACTATAGAAGTTTTAATCAACGTATATATTTTAAAACTTTCCTTACATCTTTATGCAGCATAGAACATTGAACTGGCTCTGGAGAAGAACTCGATTCCAAAATGTAAAGCAGAAGAAATAATGCTCTAAGATAGCTGGAATTAAGCTGCTTAAAGAAAAACATAATATCTTTTGATAATAATACATTATAGGGAAACAAGTGACAAGAATATGCATGACCTATACCAATTATATGTACTGCTTGAAAGAACAGGTTACACTACAAGGATAACGCGTTGGGAATATGTTCCTTCAGGAATTGTAGCCTCTGAGAATGAGTCTCATGATCCGGATATTATAGCCATTGAGAAAGAATTATCGCCGGAGCAACTGAAAGAACAAAGTATAGATGCATTCTTGGAAGCGAAGAGAGGCAACATATCAATTATAGCTTTTAATGTACCTCCTCCTGGCTTTCCTGATGATTCGGAACCGTTGATCAGAAGAACGGAGTTAATAACACCACGTTCGTTTGAAGATCTTGAAGAGATGGAGAGAGCAGGCTATAAAATAACTGATGTTTCCAATAACCTGGAAAGAATGGAAACACCCATTATATCCGGGAACGATACAGCATGGAAATTGCCTTTGTATATAAACGGAAAAAAGGTAATGTATAAGCTGGAAAGCTTCCGTCTTTCCAGAATGCAGAACATCCGCACACTATTGGAGCTGGGACAGCCAGTCTGCGAATTCACTGCAGAAAGAACATTAATATTCGATACTCTGGATGCCCTTGCAGGATACATTGAAGGGGAACAATGAAATAGACGCTTGTGCGGGGGTATTTCAGATTCCCAGCACAAGGTCCTCAAATGCGCATGCATTCTCCGGAGAAGACATAATATGTGGTCTCAGGACATCAATACCTATGTTCATGGTCAGGGATGCTTCAAATATTTCCTGGAGATCTATGTCCCCATGTTCGAAAAGGTCGCCTAGTATCTTCATCCCTTCGATGAAACCAAGCTCTATGACTTCCAGAGGGCTTATGCCTGCATCCAGTGCCTCATAAGACACTTGCTTTGCGGTGCTGTTATCGTGTTCAATGATCGCCTTCTTTGCCTTTGCAATAAGGTTTGTGGCTTCTGTTTCAACTTGCATGATAATCATCAGGTGTTTCTCTTGTTTTTATCCCCTATACTTTGAAGGTTTCAGCCTTCAGATAACAAAATAACACGAGTTGATAAATAGATTATCAACTGTGAATATATGTTATCATGTAAAGTATAGTGAATATATAGTAGCTCAGCTTAATTTGAGCCATATTTGCATCTTGCTTGGGTGCATTAATTTAGATATTTTTATAAAACTTGCCATATATATAAGTTTGTATTCCCTTACCTTAATACTGCCAATCCCGGATAAATAAAAACAATAAATAGACGATAAAAACAAAAATAATCCACATGTTTCACAAATTAATTAGGTCTATATTAAAAAAAGTTAAATGTGTTGGTCCTGACAGGAACAAGAAATAGCTTATTATGACCGTCAGTTTCCTTGAAGGTCCTTAATGATGCCAGAATTTTGTATCAAATAATTCCATGTGAAACGCTCTCTCATTTCAAAGTTATTCTTACCCATGGAAGCGAGCAGAGAAGTATCACTAAACAGTTCTGAGATCTTATCAGCGAGGTCTCTGGGATCTCTTGATTCGTACAGCACACAGTTATAACCGGGAATCAGACAGGATTCCTTTCCGATAACATCAGCAACAATAATGGGTTTACCGGCGGCAATATACTCTTTTGTCTTTCTGGATGAAAAGAAACCAGGATACCTTGAATGCGCATCCATTTTATCATAAGGTAAAATGCAAATATCGAACTTGTACATTATTGAAAATGCTTCTTTCTGTGGCCTGCGACCTGCAAAGATCACATTATCATATATCCTATATTTTTCCATCAACTGGGAAGCATTGAAACCTTCACCCACTATGACAAACAAAACATCAGGAATGTATTCGGCTGCCTGGCACATGTCCTCTACGTTCATGAAAGATTCCCAGTTACCGACAAAACCCACGACCTTTTTATAGCCCTTGAGATCAAATGTATGAACATCAGTATTTGCATCATCGATCTTTTGCACATCTATACCATTAGGTATCAAGATACACTTTTCTTTGTATTCCTGTATTTGAGCCTCAATGCCTTCACTGACAACAATGATGCGATCACTGAACTTTAAAGTGGTCTTATCGATGTATTTGACAAAAAAACTTCTCAGATGTTTTCCCCGTTGAGATAATTCCAGATCATACTTACCATGGAAATCAGAATACACCCTGACACCTATGAGTTTCAATAAGACCAATAGCATAATTGAGTCATATCCCCGCAATATAGCAAAATCCAGATGATGACGTATTGCAAACCTGAATGCAAAAAGTGTTAATTGAAGCCTGTAGAGCATTCCTTTCAATAAAGAAAAACTACCATCCATGCTTATGAAAGGTCGTACCTGGATCAAATTGTCCATCTCGACCTCATTCTTGTCATAGGACTGCATGATAAGATACATGTCTTGGAACTCTTTACTGAGTTCGGAAAATATATGCAAGGCCCTCGAAGACTGCACAACACTATACGAAGGCACAGTAGCCATTAATATAAAGCCTTTCTTAGATGTCATGGAAAACAACATTACAGAAGGTTAGAGTGACTTGATCGCATACCCGATTCTTTATAATTCAGGATGATTGTCCGAGATGAAGAGCATAACATGATCAGGGCCCCACATCTCAAAGATACAGTTCAACCCCTGAATTTGAGTAAATTTTAGCGTCTTTTGATAATGAACTCGATAATGCTACATCATTCCCATCTTCCGGACCATAAAGGAAATTAGAGGAACCGGAACCAGTATATATACCTCCATCCAGGAACTGCTTTTGTCTTATGACCACATATCCGTCATAAGTTGGAATTTCATCAACATCCGAAATGGTATAACTTCTGAAGAAAGGTAAGTCCAACTCCTCCGATTTACTGAAGTTTTGTTGAATGAAAAATCTGTGTGCGTGATAATCAGAGTACAATGCAGATCCGGGATCAACGTGATCCATAAAATAATTAAATCCCTGGATCTCATCTGAAGTAAAGTATTCTCTGACAGGATCTGACAAGATCGGCTTTGATTCCGGACCATTATAATAGATGGAAGTGAGCACAAAAATAGCCACCAGAACGGAAATAACGATCATCCAGCCTGGCTTTTTGCCATTGTCTGAGAGATGCGAATAAAGAATGTAAATACCTGCAGCCATAACAAATGCCATGAAAGGACTTATCAGCAACATGAACCTGTCAAATCTGAATAAGGTCATTGTTTGCCAAAGGGTCTGAATTGGAGTAGGGATATAAAGCACAAGTGTAAGTAAAGCAAAAAGCGCGAACACCGAGAAGTAATCTACATAGTTCCTTTTATTGGCTTTGATACGATCCCACAGAAGATAACCTATCCCGATCAGAGCAAAGAACAAAAATACAGAAACGTCAAGATGATTTAATATATATATCCACTCATAACCCATCTGCACGGTTTCTTTGATCTGGAACTCTTCATAAAATTGAATGTCAGATCTGCTTAGCAACAATTCTTCCACGAAGACATTTGCAAAGTAGAACCAATAACCCATGAACATTGCGGAGAACAATGAAAAATATGTGGTATTGATATAGTTTTCATTTGACAGGATATGTTCACATACCAGAAGAAGGAACAATACAATTGCTATCTGAGCAGCCGAAACCTGATGAACGACCACTAAAAATATGGTGAGGAGTATAGCAAGTCCCTGATAAGCAAAACCACGATTATTTTCATCTTTTTTGTACAACAGATATAGGATTATTATCAGGCCTGCATAAGCTAAAGTCCTTGTGATCATGTACATACCGTAATAGATAACAGTGCCGCTTGCAGAATACACCATACATGACAAAAGGGAAAATGTGGAGTTATTTGTAGTTTTCATAAAGAAATAGTATATGAAAATGAACAGTGCTGAATAGATCAAACCTGAACCGATGAAGTAAGCTGTTTGCAGATCCAGCCCTAATAAATAAGAAAGCTCAGAGTTAAAAATATGGAATAAGGGGAAGCTTGCATAAAAAGTGCTCAGGTCCCCGGGAGCCACGTGACCCGAGAGATAAGTTACTTCCGAGAGAAATAGATGAGACATGATATCTGTTCCGCCAAAATACAGAGAATATTTTAGCGTGACACTATAGATCAAGTTTAAACTCAACAGGAACAGCTCTATAAGAATAATATAAGCTTTTGAAGACTTGGAGAATATCTGATTCAAAACCAAGATATAGGCCAATGTAACTGTTCCAAAGTAATACCATGTTCTTGTGGCACTTAAGAACAGGAATATGATGGATAATAGATAAAGCGTTATAAAAGCTAAAACCATAGTTCTTTGGCTCAAAGAGATGCTTTTGAGAAGGAACTCATCATGACCAACGTCCTTTCTGAACATTTTTGACAAGAATATGGCAGAGAATATTGCTGGTACAGCTACTAACAAGCCTCTGATCGCGAAATCAGGACGGTCTATTAAATAGGCGATTGCAATGCCCGCAGCAACCATCGCGATGATGAATAAAGGGAAAAAACTTGCAATGAATCTTAACACCTTATGAGTTGCACCAATCTTCTTTTCCTGCATTTACAGACTCCTCAAAAATGGGACTGACTTCCAAAAAGCTCCGTTATTGATAAAGCTTCCTTTGTTCCGTATATAGTCAAATAGCCTCTCGAACACTACAGTACTATTTTCGCCATTTTAATGGCTTAAATCCCATATTAGAATATAAAATTAACTCAAGAATACTACTGGTAAGTTGTTTATGACTTTTCGCCATTTTAATGGCTTAAATCCCATATTAGAATATAAAATTAACTCAAGAATACTACTGATATCTTTCTAAAATTGTAAGTTGTTTATGACTTTTGAATACAAGCGAATCACAAATTTGTTTTTTCGGTTGATGCGGCCTGTAAAAATATAGAAACAACATAATAATATGTTTAGATACTATGTGATAATGTAAATTTACATTACACATACCATACACTTTTCATTTACTTACTTCTGATTCTAAATAAAAGGTTTTCCAATAATTATAAATAATAGTATTAGCCAACCACTATCCTATTGCTGTTAAATTAGTAAGGACACAGAGCGCTAATTCCCGCATTGCAGGTAGTGTTATTGTGAGGAAGTGAAATAATGGGAAACTTAAGACAGCCAAACGCAAATGAAGCCACTCGGACCTTTAACAGGTCAAAGAATGTAACACCAATGTCAGGTATCTGTACACGTTGTCTGGACGGATGTCGCGGCAACTGTGAAATATTCAAGTCATCCTTCCGGGGACGTGAAGTGATATACCCTGGACCCTTCGGGGAGATCACTGCCGGTGGGGACAAGAATTACCCAATAGATTATTCACATCTCAATATCCAGGGATATGCGGTCGGTGCCATAGGCCTGCCGGAAGGTATGATCCCTGGTCCTGAAACTGCAAGGTTCCCTAACGTCAGTACCGAAACCGAGTACGGTTGGAGAAGGAAGGTCAAGATGAAATTACCTATCTTTACCGGTGCGCTCGGTTCAACAGATATCGCAAGGAACAATTGGGAACACTTCACCATAGGTGCTGCGATCTCAGGCATCACCATCGTATGCGGAGAGAACGTGTGCGGAGTCGACCCTGAATTGAAACTGGGGAGTGATGGCCTTGTTAAAGAATCACCTGAAATGGACCGCAGGATCGAGCTTTACAACAAGTTCTATGATGGTTACGGAGAGATGCTTGTCCAGATGAACGTAGAGGACACAAAGCTCGGTGTTGCAGAGTATCTTGCAAGCAAGCACAATATGGAGAGCATCGAGCTTAAGTGGGGACAGGGAGCGAAATGTATTGGCGGCGAGATCAAGGTTGCAGACATTGACCGTGCCATGGAACTGAAAAGAAGAGGATATATAGTCACTCCGGACCCTGAGCTGCACTCTGTCCAGGAAGCTTTCAGAATGGGCGCCATAAAGGAATTTGAAAGACATTCCAGGCTTGGGTTTGTCACAGAGGAAGGATTCTGTGAGGAATGTGAAAGGCTTAGAGACCTTGGTTTTAAACGCATAACCCTCAAGACGGGAGCATATTCTATGGCAGAGACAGCCATGGCCATAAAATACAGCTCAGAGGCCAGGATAGATCTGCTCACATATGACGGAGCACCAGGAGGAACTGGCATGAGCCCCTGGCCTATGATGGAAGAATGGGGAGTCCCGACATTCTACCTGCAGTCCCAGGTCTATGAATTTGCGCAGAAACTATCAGGCAGAGGTAAGAAAGTGCCTGATCTGGCAATGGCAGGCGGTTTCTCCAGTGAGGATGGGGTCTATAAGGCACTTGCAATGGGATCACCCTATTTCAAGGCAGTATGCATGGGTCGTGGCCTCATGATCCCCGGAATGGTGGGCAAGAACATAGGCAAATGGATAGAAGAGAACGATCTCCCTAAGACGGTATCTGAATTTGGAAGTACCAAAGAGGAGATCTTCGTGCACTACGAGGAACTGAAAGAGAAATACGGCGAAGAAATCAAAAACATACCTCTTGGAGCTGTAGGCATCTATTCATATACAGAGAGGATCAAAGTGGGATTGCAGCAACTTATGGCCGGTTCCCGAAGATTCAACATCCATGCCATCACACGTAAAGATGTCATGGCGCTCACCGAGGAAGCCGCAAAGGTATCCGGAATCGCTTATGTTATGGATGCATACAGGGACATTGCAGAGGAGATCCTTGAAAGCTGATCCTGACAATACAGGATATTTTTATGTCCATATTCCATGGAGAAAGCATAGTGAATCAAAAGATCAATGTAGAACTCAAGACCCTCAAATACGCAGACAAAGAGAAGATAACCAGCGGAGTCCCTCAGCTCGATGAGATACTCCACTCTTTCCGTCTGGGGGATAACGTGGTTTGGGAAGTGGAGGGACTTGAAGACTACAGATATTTTGCTGTCAGACTGATAAGACAAGCTATCAGTTCCGGCTCAAAGTGCGTGTATGTAAGGTTCGCACCGCATGAGCCCATTCTTCAGACAATGGAAGGACTGGACATAGTAAAGGTAGACCCTAGCAATGGATTTGACTTCTTTAGCAGCCAGGTTCACAGGATAATTGAATACTATGGTGAGAAGGTTTACTATGTATTTGATAACCTTTCCTCACTCATGGTTGAATGGGCTACCGATGAGCTGGTAGCCAATTTCTTTAAAGCCACATGCCCCTACCTGTTCGAACTTGAGACCATCGGTTATTTCTGCCTCACCCGTGGAAAACATAGTCATTCCACTGTTGCTGGTATCCGGGAAACGACTCAAGTGCTTATCGACTACTACCACATCAACGGAAAAGCATACATCCACCCTCTGAAGGTCTACGCCCGCTATTCTCAGAGCATGTTCCTGCCTCACCTGGTAACCGGAGAGGCATGGGAGCCTATTTTAGATAGTTCAAAAGCTGCCACAATATCCTCCAGCGACCGTAGAAAGATCATACGTATGCGGAAAAGTGGTACAGCCCCCTGGGACACAGTATACACAAAACTGAAGTTCCACCATGATATGGAAATTTTGGACACTATACCAAAGCCCGAGATAACCGCACTTAAACAGGAACTATCAAGGATGATCATCGGTGACCATCCCCGCTTCAACCGTCTTGCTGATACCTACCTGGGACTGGAAGACCTGCTAAGTATACGAGACAGAATGATAGGTTCCGGCCGTATTGGTGGAAAAGCTGTGGGAATGCTGCTCTCACGCAACATAATCCTGGCCAGCGAGAAGAAAGAAGAGTTCTCAGGGATAATTGAGCCTCATGATTCTTTCTACGTTGGTTCTGATGTCTTTTTCACCTTCATGATAAATAACGACCTGTTCCGCCTCAAGATAAAGCTCTCCGACAGTTCCAGTATGACAAAGGAAGAGTTCGAAGAGGTCGAAAAAAAGTTCCTGGAAGGCAAGTTCCCGGAAGAGATAGTAGAACAGTTCAGGGAACTGATGGATTATTTCGGGCAGGCGCCCATCATAGTAAGGTCAAGCAGCCTGCAGGAAGATAACTACGGAAATGCTTTTGCAGGTAAGTACAGGAGCGAGTTCTGCCCTAACCAGGGAAGTCCGGATGAGCGCCTTGAAGAGTTCATGCATGCCGTCAAAATTGTCTATGCCAGTGCCCTTAACCCGGATGCCCTTGCTTACAGAAGGACAAGAGGGCTGCACTACCAGGATGAGCAGATGGCAATACTGGTGCAGCGTGTTTCTGGCATGCCTTATAAGCAGTATTTCTTTCCTGCCCTTGCAGGAGTTGCTTTCTCAAAGAACCTCTTCCAATGGACAAAACGTATTGACCCTAGAAAAGGACTTATAAGACTTGTTTTTGGACTCGGCACCAGAGCTGTGGATCGCGTAGGAAGGGACTACCCCAGAATGATCGCAGTGAGTCATCCTACACTCCGCCCGGAAACTGGCATGAAAGTGATGAAATACTCACAATGGGATGTGGATGCCCTGGATCTGGATGCGAGGAAGCTCATAACCATACCTTTCCAGAACCTTGCCAAAGACTGTGATTACCCTGGACTAAGACTGTTCGTCTCGGTCATGAACGAAGGATATCTTACTGACCCATATACCAATGCTATAGACTGCTCACAGGAAATGGTGCTGACATTCAATAACCTCATAAAGAACACAAAGTTCGTTGATACTATGGGAGAAATACTCCGGATAGTAGAAGAGGTCTACGAACACCCGGTAGATATCGAGTTTACAGCAGCGGTCGATCAAAAGGGAAATATAAGGATAAACATAGTGCAATGCAGGCCCATGACAACGCCGGGAAGAAGTGAGAATATAGCCATACCGGACGATATAAAAGAGGACAACATTCTTTTCAGGTCCAGCATGCTCATCAATGAGGGAAAAGTGGAAAATGTCGAGTATATCGTGTACATTGACCCCCAGGCATATGAAATTGCAGACATGGATACAAAAAGGTCCATAGGCCGCATTGTAGGAAGTATCAACGAAAAGATGAGCTCCATGGGTACTAATTTCATATTGATGGGACCCGGAAGGTGGGGGAGCAGCAATATAGAACTGGGTGTCAATGCAACATATAGTGAGATAGATCACACCTCCCTGCTAGTGGAGATCGCGCTTGAGAAGGCTGGCCACACTCCGGAAGTATCTTATGGAACTCATTTCTTCCAGGATATCGTGGAAGAGGAGATCATCTATATGCCCGTATATCCGGACATGAAGAGTTCAGGGTTCAACAATGCGTTCTTCAGCAACTCAGGTAATGTGCTTAAAGATATCCTGCCGGATCATGAAAGGTTCAGCAATGTGATCAAGGTCATCAATGTCCGTGAGGCATCGGGAGGAAGGCACGCCGTGGTTATCGCTAACCTGTATGAGCAGGATGCCATCTGCTACCTTGAAAAACCAACTACTGGAAGAACATGGAAACTGGACAAGCTGAAGGGACAATGGCAATAAAAAAAGAAATCCACGGAGGGATATTAATCTACGAATTTGATACTGACATCTTTCATGTTGTTGCGTATGGCCACATTGACAAGGAGAGGTGTAATTGATTCCACCATCGAGGAGGTTTCAAGTGGCCCGATGTCCATAGGCCGCATTCCGGGGATGTCCCTGACAAGATCAAAGACGACGCTCTTAGAATGCATACTGTTTCCGCAGACCCCGATGTCGTAATCGAGCTCTACATCAAGATTTGAGAGCTTAGCAGCGGGAACGGTATGGAAAGCGGAGACGAGCTCAGCGCCCTCAGGTAACAAAGCAGCTATTTCCTGCGCAGCGCTACCTGAAGGTGGAGTGACATAACAGAAGTAGTCCGCTTTGTAGTCTTCCCGGGAATTAGCCGATATCTCCAAAGGAACTCCACCCGGGACTATGATACAGGAATTCTTTTCCATCGGCACGACTACAGATATGATGACCTTACCGGAAAGTCCGGGTTTGATCTGTTCGATAGTGGAAGCTATCTGACCATACCTGATGGCAAGAAGCACCACATCAGCTTCCGAGGCTGCTTTCGCATTGACCTCGCCTGTTATGTCCGCCTTCAAACCATGTTCCTTTAATACACAGTTATACTCGGTCGCCCTGGCCTGAGCTTTTTCCTGGTTCCTTGAACCCACGATCACCTGATGTTTCTGTCCCCACCTGAGAGCAAAACCTTTACCTATGCTGCCTGTACCGCCAATTAGTGCAATCTTCATGATAATCCCATCAACAACAATATAACTATATCAACTATCCGACCTGAAAAGGGAGGATCTATATGGTCTTATATTCAGACCATATAAATGTTGCTCAGTTACGTTGCAGGATTGGATCCAAGGCGGATCAGATCCATCCACGGTCTTTCATTGAAGTTACGACGCGCTCGATGGCAACAACGTAAGCAGCTGTCCTCATATCGATGTTATACTTCTGTGATGCCACGTACACTGCCTTGTATGCCTCGGTCATCTTCCTGTCCAGACGAGTGTGTACCCTGATCTCACTCCAATAATACATGTAGAAGTTCTGGACCATCTCAAAGTATGAGACTGTTACTCCGCCTGCATTACAGAGGAAGTCTGGAATAACATGAATACCCCTCTGGAAGAGGATCTCATCTGCTGCAGGTGTTGTCGGACCGTTTGCGAGTTCTGCAACGATCTTAGCATTGACCTTGTGTGCGTTCTTCTCTGTGATCACGTTCTCAAGGGCTGCAGGAATGAGAACATCTACATCTAGCTCAAGGATAGCCTCATTGCTGATAGGTGTTGTGTTTGGCAGGCCTGTAACTGAACCGGTCTTTGCCTTGTGCTGGTTTACCACCTCTGGGTCAATACCATCCATGTTCATGACGCCGCCTCTGCTGTCACTGACAGCCACTATCTTGCAGCCGAACAGTTCCTTTGCGAGTTTTGCTGCGTAGTATCCGGCGTTCCCGTATCCCTGAATGGCTATCTTTGCGTCCTTAAGCTCTATACCGAGAACTTTTGCAGCCTCACGGATCGTATAGAGACCTCCTCTTGCTGTCGCGTCACCCCTTCCAAGTGAACCACCCATTGTAAGGGGCTTACCTGTGACGACACCTGGCTGATTGAACGACGAGATCTTTGAGAATTCGTCAACCATCCATGCCATGATCTTGGGATTGGTGTATACGTCAGGCGCTGGAACGTCCTTTCTCGGACCAATGATCTGGGCAATGCTTGAAATGTACTTGCGGCTGAGGCGCTCAAGTTCGCCATCGGACATTTCCTTAGGGTTACAGATAACTCCTCCCTTACCTCCACCCAGTGGTATGTCTACTACTGCACATTTCCATGTCATCCATGCGGCAAGTGCCCTCACAGTGTCGATGTTCTCTTCCGGATGGAACCTTATACCGCCCTTTGTGGGTCCTCTGGCATCGTTGTACTGTATCCTGAAACCTTCGAACACCTTGATCGAGCCATCATCCATGCGAACAGGGAGCGTGACACGCAGTTCGCGCATTGGGTGCCTTAGCATTTCATGTACGCTTTCATCCAGCCCAAGAATAGCAGCACATTTTGCTAACTGTTTTCTTGAATTTTCAAATGGATTTTCTAAAGTCATTACTCTTCCTCTTACATGCTACTTATGTTGACATAAGGTGATAACTAACCGACTTCTAAGTATAAGA
>NZ_JBFXHJ010000049.1:0-14724 GCF_050177135.1 Methanomethylovorans sp. | reverse complement strand
CGGTCCTGAAAATACCGATATTGACATTCTCTACCAGGGTACGGTACTTGATCTCACTTTCCTTTAAAGCACGCATTATCAGGCTCAGCTCACTTATTTGCTCCTGTAGCTGAGGGTAGTAACTCTTCCTGTGCGAGGTTTCACCTAATCCTATAATCTTCTTTCGTAGACTATCCAGCCTGAGATCCTCTTCAGAGTGCGGCATGGTAAAGACTCTCAATATCCTCTATAGTGGCAGAACGAGGGTTTGTAGCCAGACAGGGGTCAAGGAATGCATTCTGACTGAGGAATTCAATGTCCTTTTCTTTAACCCCCATGTTATATAAGCCAGGTTTGATACCCAGCTGGTCGGTCATATTGCGCAGTTTGAGTATCAGATCATCTGGTCCTTTATTCTTTGACGTTCTCTTTCCAGACATAGCAGTTTCAAGAGCCCTGTATTTGTCCGGTACCTGGGAATAATTAAAGGCAACGACATGTTCCAGAAGCTGGGCGTTGCATTCACCATGCGGGGAGTCCAAATAACCTCCCAGGCTATGGGCCATAGCATGCACTAAACCCAGGCTGGCATTGGAAAAAGCCAGGCCTGCATACATGCTTCCCAGCATGACCTGATCCCTGAATATGATATTTTCAGGAGCTGCGTACACTTTTGGGAGATATTCTGCTAATAGTTTAGTTGCCTCCAAAGCATACATATCTGTCATGACAGAGGAAGCATTTGAAACGTATGCCTCAAAAGCATGGCACAGAGCATCCATGCCCGTAGCTGCGGTCAGTTCGGGGCTCATGGTCATGGTCATCTCAGGATCTATAAGTGCAAGGTCTGGTAGCATAATTTTGCTGACTATAGTGAACTTGCGTTTCTTCTGTTCATCAGTGATCACAGCGAATTGAGACACATCAGCAGAGGAACCGGCTGTTGTAGGAATGCATATGATAGGCGGTGCAGGCAGAGCCACTTCATCTACTCCTTCCAGTTCCAGGACGTTGCACCTGTTAGATACAACCGCACCAATGGTCTTGCCACAGTCCATAACGCTACCGCCGCCCACAGCCACGATCACATCACATTCTTCTTCCATATAACATTCTGCTCCCCGCATGACCTCTTCAGACCGGGGATTTGGAGATACCTTGTCATAGGTCACTACCTCTAACCCTGAATAGTTAAGATAATCCGCTATTTCTCCGGCCCAGCCAGCTTTAATGACACCTGTATCGCTGATCAAGAATATGTTCCGGCCAGACAGACTCCGGACGTACTGGCCGATGAAACTTCGGGACCCATCACCCAAAATGATCTCTGGTGCCACGAACTTGCGGATGGGAAAGCCTGTATGCAGTATATTGCTCAGTTCTTCAGCATCTTTCTTGGCCATTTAGTTACATCTCCCGGTATGCTCCAATACACAAAGAATAAGCGGTGAATTATTAACAATAAGATACTGCCATAATAGATTGGGCTATGTAGGCATAAAAGTATTATGTTGTGCTGCACGCTGCGGCAATTTTCATCTATAGGTTTTCATGGCGCTCTGCATGTGGCGCACAAGCTCTTCCGGATACTGAGAGCCGATCAGTAAATTTTTCCCACCTTTGAGTTCCAATTGCACACCACGATCACCGCTTACATTGTAAGCCATACCCTTATGTCCATAGCGTATGCCCCATCCTCCGTATTCTTTCAATGGGGAGTATACCCGTACTTTATAGCTGATCATACTCTCATAGGGATAGCGTCTGTAAGAAAAGTGAAAAGGATAGAATCGTACATACAGCCCGTCCTGTCGTACTTCAGTTATAAGTTTGAGGGAATACATGAAAAGGGGCAGCAGGATCCCAAAGAGAACAAGGAGTACTGATACTCCGGTATCAGATGCAGGGTTTTCACCGAAGTCTTTACCAAAGATCAATTGCTGTATGGCGCCATACCACACCATAGAGGTGGGTATGAGGACCAGCAACCAGAGCCATCATTGATCGAAACGTTGCATTTCCCTGAAAAGGACAGTACTTTCTGAGCTCATAATGTCATGGGAGCATATCCGTGATATGAATCTTGTGGTATTCTCATATAAGAGTGTCTAATATTGAGATCACAGCGATATCACATTCCGAAATGTTCCATCAGCGGATGCAGCAGAGTGAACAATCCGATCGCAATAATAACAGAACCACTTGCAAGGGGTAATTTTTCCAGTTTACTGCTGCCCACATAGCTCTGCAGGAACCCACGACCTTTTACAAACATCACAGACAGGCAAACTATGGAAAGAGCAAGTCCAATGCTGAATACAAGTATGTATACCAAACCATTGTACACATGGTTGGTGGCAATGCCCAGGAGCAGTACAGCCAGAGCTGCCGGACAGGGAACCAGGCCGGTAGAAAGCCCAATAGCGATCACCCCTTTGCGAGTATCGATCTGGTGGCTGTGATCATGTTCATGATGGTGATAGAACCTGCGTAGTACCCATGCACCCACACCGATGAGTATCAGACCTCCGAGCACGCTCATAATATCGTGAGTAATATCGGCATTCAGGGTATTTACAAGGTAGATAGATGCTACTCCTAGAGCGATCACTACTATCACATGGGAGAACACAACGGTTAATCCCAGTATAAGTGCATCTTTCAGGTCTGCACGCGTACTCATAACGAACACTGCCATTACAGATTTGCCATGGCCAGGCTCAAGCGCATGTAATGCACCCAGGAGGAATGCGGATATGATCAGCACGAAATTCATGTCGGAGAGCAATACCTCCGGCTCTGGCAATATATTCATTCGATCACCTCTATCTTAAGAATCAGCTTAAGTCAGTATAAATAACACTTAGTGCTACTATATGTCAGGTAGCATATAAATATGTTATGATTAAGTATGTTAAAAATGAATGTAAAAGTAACACCTAAACTCTTGTCTAAAATATTCTTCTGAAAAATACATCAAAAATAAAGAAAACAAAAATATAAAAAAGAAAAATAAAATTAAAAATGAATTGCTGTTGTAAGCTCTTACATCATCTTCGTAGGATCTGTCTGCCGCGGAGCCTTGATCACGAGGAAACGGAAATTCTCTGTTCCTTCGTTCATCAGTCTGTGGGGTATCTTTGCAGGACTCTCTATAAGCATATCCTTTGAGACCAGTTCTTGTTCCTCTCCGATCTCCACAATGCCTTCTCCTTCAAGGATGTAAAAACATACATCTGTCGGTGTGGAGTGCTTCTTCAGGCTTTCCCCTGGCTTCAGCTCCATGTGCATTATCTGTGCATGTTCCGTATCATATAATTTATTCACAGAGACACCGTGAGGATTCTCCTGTTTATTGGCTTTTTTTACATCGATGATCTTCATCCATATCACCTGAAAAGATTTAGATGAGGACCTTCATGTCCTCTTCTACAGTTGAATTTGGCCTGATGTTAAAGTTTTCCACCAGTACATTGAGCACATTGGGCGAAACGAATGCCGGCAAGGTTGGTCCGAGCATGATGTTCTTCACACCCAGGCTCAGCAATGCAAGCAGCACAAGCACAGCCTTCTGCTCGTACCATGCAATGTTGTAGGATACAGGCAGGTCATTTATGTCCTTCAGCCCGAATGCCTCTGCGAGCTTCTGGGCTATGACGACCAGTGAATAACAATCGTTGCATTGTCCTGCATCGATAACTCTTGGGATACCGCCTATGTCTCCCAGGTCCAGCTTATTGTAGCGATACTTTGCACAACCTGCTGTCAGGATCACGGTATCCTTTGGCAGGGCATGTGCGAACTGTGTGTAGTAATCCCTTTCCTTGTGCCTGCCGTCACATCCGGCCATCACTAAGAACTTTTTGATCTGTCCTGCTTTGACCGCTGCGATGATCTTATCGGCAACAGAGAGAGCTGATACGTGTGCAAATCCTCCCATGATGGTGCCTTCTTCAAGTTGCACGGGTGGTTTACACTGCTTTGCCTGCTCGATGATCGCAGAGAGATCCTTTGCTCCATCCTTATTTGCTGTTATATGTTTGACACCATCGAAACCCACAACACCTGTGGTGTAGATGCGGTCAAGATAAGAATCCTTGGGAGGCACGATACAGTTCGTGGTCATCAGTATAGGACCATTGAATTTCTCGAACTCTTCTTTCTGCTTCCACCAGGAACCTCCATAGTTGCCTACAAAGTTGTCATATTTCTTGAAGGCAGGGTATGAGTTTGCGGGGAGCATCTCGCCATGTGTGTACACATCCACGCCTGTTCCCTGGGTTTGCTGAAGCAGCTGTTCCAGATCGCGCAGGTCATGACCACTGACGAGTATTCCCGGATTATTACGGACGCCGATGTTCACAGCTGTAGGCTCTGGGTTCCCATACGTGGAAGTGTTTGCCTTATCAAGCAAAGCCATTGTGGTAACACCCACTGAACCACATTCCAGCACCAGGGGAATGAGCTCGGCTACACCCATGTCATCATCCATTGTTGCCAGCAGAGCCTTCTCTATGAAAGCGGAGATCGCATCATCTGTGTATCCGAGAACTCTTGCATGGTGGGCATACGCTGCCATGCCTTTAACACCGTAGATCAGCAGTTCCCTGAGGGAGCGTATATCCTCGTTCTCTGTGGCAAGGATGCCCGTGTTTATGCTGGCCAGGCTTTCAGCAGTAACCTTTGCTACAAGGGGCAACGGCTCTCCGGCTTTCGGGCTGGCACCCAATAGCTTTTCTTTTATCCATCTTGGGAAAGATGAACTGGAACCTTCGTCAATGACCTTTGCACTGAGAAGTTTCTTTTTGATCCCATCTTTAATGTCAAAGCCTTCATCGATCATGGACTGAATGTCTGCTTTGCAGAAATTGGTATTTGTGACTGTTGCAAAAAGCCCGTCAAGGATGAACTCATCGGTCTTTGCCTCATTGAGCTTGCTAGCCCTTGCCTTTGAGTTGTAGAAGGCGATACTCTTCAGGACATATAGCAGGTCATCCTGCAGGTCAGCAACATCTTCTTTCTTTCCGCAGACGCCGTTCTTTGTGCAGCCTGTTCCATTAAGGGTTTCCTCACACTGGTAGCAAAACATATTTTCACCTTATGCAATTTGATATCTTTTTGATACCAGTATATTGTGGATACTACCATATAAGGAGGGCAGTTTCCATGTGGATACTCTGAAATATGTTTTGAGGGCTAATAAGATAAAAATAAAAAAAAGATATGAAGGATAGGCTCTATTCAGAGTTCCTGCTATTCTATAAGGTAAAGTGAACTACAAATCCTCTGTTAAGCATTAATTACAGCCTATCCATGCTTGTTCGATCATTCGGTGATGCAAATGCAATGTTTTATGCTGCATCAAAGAACTTAACTGCAAAGTCGCAGAACCTGATGATAACATCTTTGTCCAGCTCGAATTCCTTCCTGTTCCCGAGATAGTTACGTGAAGATGGAGTTATCTCCTTGCCTTCTTTCAGTTCATCGTAGGTTATGCATTTTATGTGTTTCTTTGACACAATGATAAAGTAGCAGTTCTCATATGGATAATCCGGTCCTATGTCATCAAAAGTGAATGTTTCGTTCTTCCTGAACTTGACATCAGTGAAATAGACTTCACCGCTGGTCGGATGCTGTATCACGAGGTCAGGCATTCTTTTGATATTTACCGCAGCATCGGCACGAACACCTTTCAGGAGCTGCATCACTCCGGGAAAGCTGTTTGCCATATTGTACCTGAATACACTGTACCCTAAATATGTGAACAATTCCCCGACAAGAGTTTCAGCTATCCTGCCCTTGATCATGTTCTCGATAAAGATGCTGTCTTTTTCTGAGATACTATTTGAATTAACACTTTTTTCATGACCAGTACAGGCTTGGACATTTGCAACTTCATTATCTAGGCTGTACTGTGATCTCTGATGCTCCCTGCAGAGAGGGCGGTCAAATCTGTGCAAGGAAAAATTGTGTTCGGCTTCTGTAATATCAGCATTGCATTCTGAACAAACGTTATTCATTTTTTTACACCTCAAATAATTGGTAGCTGTATAAATATATTAATAGTATTTTAACTTTACTCTGTATAAAAAGCAGGCATGTGATCAAATAAAAAAATGTATAAAAACGATAGCAAGGTAGTGAGAGAAGTAAATTGGAGAGCTGTATCGACCATAGCATAAGATGGTATGTATGGTCTGAACATGCTTTCAGAGAAACACATAAATCCGGGTTCAGCAGAATTTAACAGGTGACAGGTCCAATAAGAGATAAGATCATATTGAACATTCCCTGCTTTCGATTGCACAACCAGCGGATCGCAGGTACTGGATGTGACAATCCAGGCGAACTGGTCAAGTACCTCGTGGCAATGCAGGCACAGGATCATGCAGGTGCTAAATGGTCTATTGGCGTAAGACTGTCAGATGCTACAGATGCAGATGTGGAGAAAGCAATTGCAGACAGGGATATTGTACGTACATGGCTGATGCGCGGTACGTTACATTTTGTGGCTGCTGAAGACATTCACTGGCTGCTGGGATTGGTGGCCCCGCGTATTATTGCAGGCAGCGCTACAAGGCATCAGCAGCTGGACCTTGACAATGGGACCTTTGCACACTGCAAAGACATTTTTTCAAATGCATTGCAGGGCGGTAAGCAGCTGACAAGATCTGATATGTATGCACTGCTTGAGAAAGAACATATCTCCACAACCGGACAACGTGGCTATCATATTCTGTGGTGGGCTGCCCTGGGAGGGTTGATCTGTTTTGGTCCTCAGGACGGCAAACAGCAAACGTTCGTACTACTCGATGAGTGGGTGTCGAAAAAGAAGATATTAGGGCGTGATCAGGCTCTGGCTGAACTTGCGAGGCGATATTTTGCCAGCAGAGGATCTGCTACATTGCAGGACTTCGTATGGTGGTCGGGACTTAAGATCACTGAGGCACGAGCCGGTCTTTTAGCAGTTGCATCAGAGCTGGAACAATTCACAGTGGATGGTCAGACCTATTGGATGCCATCAAATACAGTAAATGTGTGTGAAAAGATGCAGAGAATATATTTACTGCCAGGCTTCGACGAGTATATGCTGGGATATAAAGATAGAACTGCCATACTTGATCCACAATATGCCCATCAGATAGTTCCCTGGAACAATGGCATGTTCAGGTCGACCATCGTTATGGATGGCCGGATAGCAGGGACATGGCGTCGTTCTTTCAAAAGAGGTTCTGTTATTATCAAGCCTCAGCCGTTTGTTGAGTTCACTGAAAAAGAACTTGAGCAATTATCGGCAGCAGCAGACCACTATGGGAGATTCCTTGGGATGCCTGTGATAATAGAGTGAAATATCAATATGATATGGCTTTGCAGTTCCGATAACTATTATGCCTTGATCTCTGCTTTTAATTGCTGGTAGCATTCTTCAAAGATCTTCTGGTTACCATTATTGAATTCCAGTATCTCAAAATCGAATATTTCTGCGAATTCCTTTATTGCATCATCAAAGTTCTCAGTATACGTAAGGCCTGTATTGATCTTTGCTACCCTTTTGTATCCGATCATCTCATGGGTCTTTTTCATCATTTGTAATGCCTTTTCCGGATCACCGTGCAGCCTGCTGTTTATATCAAGCAGTTCCCTCCAGCCTTTGCTATACATGGGTGTAAAGAGATACGTCCCTGCATCACTCACGCTTTTAAGTATCTTCAGGTAGTTATCCACTCCACCTACAGTAGCCCCTATACAGTCATCTACTATCCTGTCCTTATTGTCTTTCAGGATATGCACAGGGCATGAGAGTGCATTGGCAGCAAAGTCCTTTTCTATATTTCCAAGCACATTGCCGCATAAGCCGTAAAAAAGTAAGATGCCCGAAGAATAAGGAGCAAGAACTTCGACTGTCTCATATACTTTCTTTTTCAGCTCTTTAGGACTCCTGTGCAGGCCCAGTTCCATAAGATAGATCAGGACAGTGTATTTGGACTTATTTTCTGCTTCGCATATAGGAGAGACATTCCCAAGGGGAAGTGTTGTGTAGTTAATGTTCGTTCTATCGAGCTTTTCCACAAATTCTCCTATGTTCTCATTGTCAACAACAATGATCTCATTGATCGCAGGGTCATTTTCGAGTATCCATAAGATCTCATCCTGCATGATCTTGCATGAAACTATAGTCATAGTAGGCATCAAATTCCTCCATATTTGTTTGGTTGTCGGGATGTATTTTTCAGCTTTGTAGAAATCGTCATGCTACAATCTTACCTTTAAGCAGATGCAACCACAGAGTACACAGAGTCCACGGAGATGTATAACGATTCCAATTCTCTGTGTTCTCTGTGAACTCAGTGGTTAAAACATAATGTTCATGTTTGCTACAGAGCCTATTTTTCAGTAAGTTCTTTTTCCGGAAGGTCGATCCTTCCATCCCAGGTCGGACATTATCAGGAAGATCGATCTTTCAAGCGTTCCTCTTCCCCTTATGCTGGCTAATTGCCTGGCTCCCAGCAAGGTTTCAAGTATAGCTTCTGCACGCGTATCTACAGGGTCGGAAAACTTAAATTCACCTTTTTCCAGGCCGGTTTTCAGAACCTCTGAAAACCATGCCAGCACATCATCCAGCAACAACGAATGCTGTTCCTTTACCTTATCAGGAAGCCCTTCAAAATCAAGAATAAGGGAACCTATAGGGCAGATATTGCGGCCTTTGTCGAATTCTTTCAGCATGAAATCAAAGAAATATTGCAGCTGTTCACGGGCCGAGCAGCCAGAACCGCTCATTCTGGCAGTATCCTCAGCAAATTGCTGTCTTATGCCTTCAAATATGGTTGCAACGAGGTCTTCCTTCTGGGGATAATAGTGATGAATAGCTGCATTCTTTATGCCAAGCTTTTGGGAAATGTCCCGGTAGCTGAACCCATTGTAGCCTCTGCATTGCAACAAGTTTCTTCCGTAATGGAGTATCTGTTGATTGGTAGTGTTCATCTCTTCCATGATCGTATACTTACTTACTAGTAAGTAAGGAATATGGTTCACTTGTATAAGAACTATTTGCTTTATGCATGAAGGGTTAGATCACACTTCATATTGAGTAAGGGATTTTGATGTCAGCTTATCTTTCTGATTCCCTTGTACCTGTACATGAAGCTCTTTCTCCTTTGTGTTTTTCACAATGGTTCAGTTTTAGAAACTACCAATTTGGTAGAAATTGGTAGGTTTTGGTAGTACATTAATCCAAATTTTCAATATTGAATTCAGATTAATTATTCAGGTTTTTCAGATCATGGCCTTTTTCTTCAATTGACCTTTACTATTGGTGTTTCTAATTAAGATCGAGACAGCTGTGTTCTCTGCGAACTCTATGGTCTACACCAAAATAGTTCCTCTGCAAACCCTAACATCCAAAACTATATCTTTACTCAGATCATCAAGTCTTAGCGGAGCCGTCAAGATGCGCATAGGGGTCTATATTTGTCATTGCGGACTGAACATCGCACACGTCATTAACGTGCATAGCCTGCAGGAGAAGGTCAGCAAGCTAAAGGATGTGGTGCTTGTGAAGGATCTGCAGTTCATGTGTTCGGATTCAGGCCAGGATTCCATAGCTGAGGACATAAAGGCACATGATCTTGATCATATCCTTGTGGCAGCCTGCTCCCCTAAGCTGCATGAACCTACTTTCAGAAGAGTGCTGCAGAAGGCCGGGCTCAACAAGTACATGCTGGAAATGGTGAACATCCGGGAACAATGCTCCTGGGTGCACATGGGAGAACCCCAGCTTGCCACCCAGAAAGCCTTTGACCTCATACGTATGGGTCTCGCACGCCTCAAATTACTGGATCCGCTCCAGATAAAAAAAGTTCCTGCAAATAAGGGGGTACTGATCATAGGCGGGGGGGTTGCTGGCATCGAGGCTGCTCTTACCCTTGCTGACAGCGGTTATCATGTGCACATGGTGGAAAAGGAGCCCACGATCGGTGGTAAGATGGCACTGCTCAACGAGGTGTTCCCAACCAACGACTGCTCCATCTGCGTGCTTGCACCCAAGATGACCGATGTGCAGCAGCATCCGTCTATCGATCTTATGACCATGGCCGAGGTTTCCGAGGTAAGAGGCTTTGCAGGTAATTTTCAGGTAATGATAACAAAGAAACCCAGGTATGTCATCGAGGACAGATGCAAGGGATGCGTGGACGAATGTTCAAGAGTATGTCCTGTGGAGATCCCCAACCGTTTTGATATGGGTATGGGCAGGACCAAGGCGATAAACATGCCCATTCCCCAGGCTGTGCCTCAGATCGCTTACATTGATAACGATTATTGTGTCGGCTGCGGATTGTGCCTGCAGGCCTGCCCTGCAGATGCCATTGACTACAACATGAAAGAAGAAACCATATCTATCAAAGTGGGTGCTATCATCCTTGCCAGCGGCTACAAGCTATTTGACGCAGCCCGCAAGGAGGAATACGGATATGGTGTTTACCCGGATGTCATAACCAACATGGAGCTGGAACGCCTGCTCAATGCTTCCGGACCCACAAGGGGGAAAGTGCTGGTGCCTTCCACCAGGCAAATACCAAAGAAAGTGGCATTTATACAGTGTGTGGGTTCAAGGGATGAGACCGTGGGCAATCCGTACTGTTCGCGGGTATGCTGCATGTCCGCCATGAAGAATGCCCAGCTGCTCAAGGAACGTTATCATGCTATCGAGATAGTCATCCACTATATCGATATACGGGCTGCCGGAGAGATGTATGAAGAGTATTACATCCGTTCTCAGTCAATGGGAATTGATTTCATACGGGGGAAAGTGGCTGAGGTACAGCAGGATATCAATAACAAGCTGTTCCTGAGGTTCGAGGACACATTAAGTTCCGAGGTAAGGGAAGAACACTATGACCTTGTGGTACTTTCCACCGGGCTGGAAGCTCCGGATGATGCTGATAAGATCTCCAGGGTCCTTAATCTTTCCCGCCGTACGGACCGCTTCTTTGCCATTGCCCATCCCAAGATGAGACCTGTGGATTCCCATGTAAAGGGTATTTACGTTGCAGGCTGTGCTTCAGGTCCGAAGGAGATACAAACGGCTATTGCCCAGGGGATAGCAGCCTCGGCCAAGACCATGCAATTACTCTCCTGGGGTGAACTGGAAACCGATCCGCAGAGTGCCCATGTGGACGAGGAGAAATGCATAGGGTGCAGGATATGCGAGGATGTGTGCCAGTTCGGGAAGATCAAGGTCAGCAATGGCAAGGCAACCGTGGATGAGGTATCATGCTACGGATGCGGTGCATGCAGTGCCTCATGTCCTACTGATGCCATCTTGATGCATAACAGCACCGACAAGCAGATCCTGGCCCAGGTGCGGGCGGCCACCGAAATGAAATCGGAGTTCCCTCTTATTGTAGCATTCCTCTGCAACTGGTGCAGTTATACCTGTGCTGACCTTGCAGGCGTTTCAAGGATCCAGTACCCTACAAATATCAGAGTTATACGGGTCATGTGTGCAGGTCGCGTGGACCCGGAGTTCGTGCTGGAGGCCTTTAAGGGCGGGGCAGACGGTGTGCTGGTTGCAGGATGCCGGCTCGGCGAATGCCATTACATCTTTGCCAATTACAGTGCCAAAAAGAGGATGGAAGTGCTGCAGGGAGTGCTAGAGGACATCGGTATCGATCCCCATCGCCTGAAAGTGGAGTGGATATCGGCAGCTGAAGGCGAAAGATTTGCCAGGTCCATTGAAAGCTTTGTGGATGAGCTCAAGGAGATAGGACCCATAGGTTCTGAGCTGCTGGAGGGGCACAATGACGGATGATCGCGATGAAACATCCATGTCCCTGGAAAAGGAAATGGATGTGGATGGTACACACTTCATCTATAGGCAGATCAGCGACAGGTCCAGGAAAGTACTGGACTATGATTACAAAAGATGCATCGGCTGTGGCATATGTGTAGGTCTTTGTCCCACAAAGGCTCTGGAACTTGGCCCTATGAAGGAGATCTCCATGGGGTTGGATGTTCCCCCGGTGACCATGGATCTGGACAAGTGTACTTTCTGTTCCATGTGTGTACAGTTCTGTCCCATGCATGCTTATTCTATGGCCGAGGAGGGTGATTTTCCTTTACAGGAAAGGTTCCCCCAGTACGATGACTTTGTGCGGACCAATGACAAGTGTCTCCCATGTGCTCTATGCGAGGCAGCATGCCCTGAAGATGCCATTGTGCTTGAACTGGACATGCCGACCAAAGCTGAAGTTTCGCCTTTTAAGGAAGGCATGGAAGGTCAGATAGAAATAGACACGGAGAAATGCAACTTTTGTGGGCTATGTGCTCGGTTCTGTGATGCATTCCTGCTCATCGAAAGAGAAAAGACACCCACGGATGTCAGACCTTTCGAGCAGCTGCTGGTGGATGAGGATAAATGCGATTACTGTACCCTTTGCCAGGATCTATGTCCTGAAGATGCCATTCGTGTGGTCGGTGAAAAAAGAGGCGAAGCCCCGCCTGTGGCAGGAAGGGTGCTCATAGATGATATGAAATGCACCCGTTGTACCTGGTGCCAGATAGTATGCCCGTATGATGCAATGGACATTAAGAAACCCATTGAAGGTAAGATCACGCTTATAGCTCCCAACGTGAGCAAATGCGACCCCCAGGGCTGTCATGGGTGTTTCAATGTCTGTCCGTCACATCTGTGGTATGTGTCCAAAGATGGCAAGATCGCTATTCAAGAGGATATGTGTACTTATTGCGGTGCCTGCGTGAATGCCTGTCCTAAGGATGTGATGCGTGTGGACCGGCATGTAATACATCATACCGAGATACCGGACAGTCCCTGGGCGAACCAGTGGAAAGATGCCATTGACTCCATGGTTACAGGAAAACGTAATCTTCCCGATGTATCTCGTACCCTGGAAGTGGAGCCGGAACCGCCCAGAGAACATGTGGAAGTTGAACCTCCCAGCATAGACGGTAATCTCCTGGCACTTGCACGGGCGAGGCTTGAAAAGGTCACACCGGCGTTGAGCAGCACTTCTATCCGCAGGATGCTGGAAAGATCCGAAGATGTCGAGCCTCTGAGGGCTCGCATAAGGGAACAGATACTTAAGAAAGGACAATAAGGAACAATCATTAATACTTGCCTTACTATACGGTCAGAAAGTTGTAGACAAGACCAAATTCCTGAAGGGGATCAATTCTCATGGCTGATAACATAGCTGATAAATTAGATTACAGAGCTCTTGGTTTGAAATGCGGGCTTGAGATCCACCAGCAACTGGACTCAAAGCAGAAACTGTTCTGCAGGTGCCCCACGATCATACGGGATATTAAGGAATCAACTTCGGAGTTCTTCAGGTTCCTGCGTCCCACAGCCAGTGAGATGGGGGAAACTGACAGGGCAGCCCTGGAACAGTCCAAGCTCAACCGTAAATACTGCTATAAGGCCTATGATTCCACGTGCCTTGTGGAAAATGATGATGAGCCCCCCACTGAGGTCAACCCGGAAGCTCTGGACATTGCTCTTGTGATCACCAAACTGCTGCATATGCAGCCCGTTGACCAGATGCACGTAATGCGTAAGATCGTGGTGGACGGTTCCAACACCAGCGGTTTCCAGCGCACTGCTTTCCTTGCAAAGGGCGGTTATCTGGAAACTTCCCAGGGACATGTGGGTGTAGATGTGCTATGTCTTGAAGAGGAAGCGTGTCAGAAAATAGAGGATCAGGGAGATGTGGTGATATATTCCCTGGACAGGCTGGGCATACCTCTTGTGGAAATAGGCACTGCACCGGATATCATATCACCTGCCCATGCAAAAGAAACGGCACAGCAGATAGGCATGCTGCTGCGTTCCACAGGCAAGGTGAAACGCGGCCTTGGTACTATCCGCCAGGATGTGAACATCTCTATCGCAAAAGGTGCAAGGGTGGAACTTAAGGGAGTACAGGCACTGGATATTCTGGAAATGCTTGTGGAGAGGGAAGTTGAGCGTCAGGCGAACCTGCTGGACATCAGGGATGAACTGCTGGCAAAAGACGCTTCTGTGTATGATAAGATATTCGATGTGACCGGTGTCTTTGAAAGGACCACATCCAAGGTCATACAGAAGTCCCTGAAGAAAGGCAAGGTGCTTGCCATACTGCTTCCGGGATTTGCCGGGTTCGTGGGCAGGGAAGTCCAGCCTGGCAGAAGGCTTGGCACAGAGTTCTCTGACCGTGCCAAGACATCGGGAGTTGGTGGGATATTCCACACCGATGAACTTCCGAACTATGGCATTACAGAGGCAGAAGTGCTTGCACTGCGCCAGGCCGTGGGTGCAAAGGACGGAGATGCGGTCATAATGGTGGCCGATGTGGAGAAGCGTGCCAGGGGCGCTATGGAAAGTGTGATAAAAAGAGCAAAGGAAGCTCTTATGGGTGTGCCGGAAGAGACACGCAAGGCACTTTCGGATGGTAATAGTTCCTACCTGCGGCCACTGCCGGGAGCTGCCAGGATGTACCCTGAGACCGATGTACCCCAGGCGGACATATCAAAGGACCATTTCGAGAGCATCCAGGTGCCTGAACTGCTTACAGACAAGTCAAAAAGGTTCAGTGCTGAGCTGGGCTTAAGCAGTGAGCTTGCAGATATGATAGTGTATTCGCCATATCTTCCCTTGTTCGAGGAACTGGTCGCACGTTTCCAGGATGGGAAGATCGTGACACCTACTCTCATCTCCCGTACTCTTACGGGTATGCTGCCGGAGCT
>NZ_JBFXHJ010000048.1:0-14758 GCF_050177135.1 Methanomethylovorans sp. | reverse complement strand
ACAAAGGCAATGCTGGCGAACAGCAATGAATGGGTGGGGAAAGAACCAATGGTACAGTGATCACCCCGGGCACCGTACAGGAGCAGGTTGATGACCGCCGATATGTCCGGGAACAGCGAGAAAAAGCTGCCTATAGCAAACAATATCACCAGATACCACCAGTCACTGCGCTGTACCTTGCCCTGGCGGAAAGCCTTCGCAAAACCATACAGAGCTACCGGAAACAACAGCAATAAGAAGAAAGTCAGATGTCCAACTGGATAGGGCATATACTTAGATATTAATAGAAATATTTTATAATACTGTCGGTCAGTTCTATCCTAAACGAACAATATCCGCAAAAAGGATCAAGTGTGACCCAAAGAGTGATCAGTATTATTTTTTTAAAGTGTCTGCTGCATGCCCCTCCTCTGAAGAATGGCCGGATCCTACAACATATATTTCATTATTCTTTTCTCCGTCACCGATCCTTGTTCCAAGAGGCAGGTACCTGAACCCAAATCCCAGGTAGTTCAGAGACCATATGGTCATTAGCATTATGCACGATACGAAAAGAACGATGACCATGCCTGCAAGGTTATAGTACATGAAGTTCACTTCTGCCAGGTCAACGTTCACATAAGAGAACAGGCTCATGGACCTGTTGTCGAAAGGATAGAAATAGGTAATAGCACCATCTGCCACATCATCCAGCAGCAGATGCGAGAGAGATGCAGCCCATCCAAATATTCCCAGCGCCACAGCCTTGCCCCTGTGCCTGTACAGCAGCTGTCCTATTAAGGCTGCACCGAAGAACGCCAGACTGGAGAAAAGCAAAGAATGCGTGGGCACAGGACCAGCCATGGTGTGCTCGATGGTACCATACATCAGATAGTTCCACACAGCGGGTATATCCGGCAACAATGAGAAAAAACCGCCGAGCATAAGCAACAATACCAGATGCCACCAATCGGTCCAATGTACACCCTCCGACCGCGCAGTATTCACAAAACCGTACAGTGCCGATGAAGATAAGCAGAACACGAAGAACATCAGATGCACGACTGGATATGGCATACAACATAAATTTGAGCTGAACATTTAAGAATTTAATCTCCCGACCCCTGCAGGAAAAATGAACTGCATATCTTTACATTCTTTAGAGGATTCCGATAAACCTCTTTTTTGATCGATCTGAATAGTTTTTTATCAACGCAAGGACGCTAAGGCGCAAAGAGGAGAAGAACAACCCTTGGCGTCCTCGCAACCTTGCGACTTTGCATTCCAAATGATATCTGAAAGAAATGAACATGGGTCAAAAAACAGCCGGGAGAATTCTAATAGATCGAAGAGGATTTAATCTGATATGCATTAACTGATCTTTTCCACAGCATCTGCATCAGCTGACTGGATCTTTCTTGAGACGCATCGGGACAGCACACTGCTATGATCACTATTTGTTCCCGGTCCGTTTTGAGGGAAATGATACCTGAACCCAAAGCCCAGATAGTGCAATGACATCAGGGACATGAGCAGTACGCAGAAGATAAAGAACACAGAGACGATACCAGCCAGATTGTAGTACAGGAAGTTCACACCTGAGAATTCCACGTTCACGTAAGAGAACACGCTCATGGGTTCGTTGTGCAGCGGATAGAGATAGGTAAGGCCGCCCTCTGCAATATCGTCCAGGAGCAGATGGGAAAGAAAAGCTGTTTCTGCAAACATGCCTAGGGCCAAAGCCCTGTCACGATGCCTGTAAACCAGCAGGCCTGCAATAAAAGCTCCACAGAAAGCTACGGTCCCGAATACCAGTGAATGAGTAGGTACCGGTCCGGCCATACAGTGATTAAGGTTCCCGTACAGGAAATAGTTCCATACTGCCGGTATATCCGGCAACAATGAACAAAATGCACCTACCAACAGTAACACAAAGAAATGCCACCAATCCCTCCGGGAAACTTCGCCTCCCAGGGCAGACTGCATAAACCCGTAGAGCCCGGGCAGAGATACACAGAACACGAAGAACAATATGTGCACGACAGGATATGGCATGAACTGATATTATATAACTAATCAATATATAATTAATGAGTGGTGGACTTGCTACGTCATAAACTATTTGCCTATACATCTATTTTTTTGTATTGATTACAATATATAGTTAAATTCGGATTAGGATGTTTGATCCTGTTCACTGTTTTTAATATCATAGAATAATTAAAGCAATTTTTTACAACTTGTGATAATGTGGAAATAGAATAGCTCCAGGGCAAAAGACTTTTATTGATCTCCTTAATGTATCCAGTTGTCAGAAATTGGTTGGAGTTGCTTAATTTGTCTAATGAATCGTACGGGTTCATACTTTCTAAGGGAGTATAATATTTCTCTATCAAACTGATCAATTCTTTTGCTTCATCAATGGATATATCAGCAAAACCATCAATTGAAATATCAAATGTTAATATCAATGATCCGTTTGGTTTCAATACCCTATGGAACTCCTTCAGGACACTTTCATGATCATTGGTGTGTTCAAGTACGGAAATGCAATATATGATATCATATGAGTTATCTTCTAATTCCAGCTTCTTCATATCCATATTGTGAAATTTAACATTTTGGTTCAGATTTGCATTGATCCTTGAGAAAATTGGAATATAGTCGTTATCAAAGTCACAACAGTCAACTGTAACTTTTTCAAATGTTAAATTGATATAATATGGAAAAAAAGTAACTCCTGACCCGACATCCAGAATTTTGAACTCATTTGCATTTGTAGAGTTATCTATATACTTCTGGATCATTAGATAGACATAAGGATATTCCCATTGTCGGCTCCAACTATGAAACGGATCTGCCACCCATTTATTTCTATAATTGGCCAGACAGTCAACATTTAAATTCAAAAAACTATCGGAATATCTTTCCATATTATGGAATAGAGGGCTTTTCAATAAGTCATTATAAGAAGCAATTGAAGGTACTCCTGTTTCCAAGATCAGTGGCTTTCTTTGCTCCATGCATAAATTCCTTTTACTTTTTTTAGTTGATGCTTTTCAATATATTTGCATTTCTTCTTTTCTTAAATACTTTTTTTAAAAAGCCTGATATTTATGCTTACCTAAATGGAACCCTTACGAAGAAAACAGCCAGAGAGCCAATGACTTTAGTCATTGGATGAATGGCGTACACTCCCTGATTGATAGATATGTATTTAAGCAAATAAGTTGTATTTATGCTAAATGCGTAAGGCATACAAGTTTCGTATATATCCAACTAAACCTCAAATTAGACAGATGGAGCGGAGCTTGGAAATATGCAGGCAAGTATATAATCGGACCCTTGCTGAACGAAAGAAAGCTTATGAAGAAACTGGAAAAACTTTATCTAAATATACACTGAACAATCTTCTACCACAGTGGAAAGCAGAGAATCCGGAGTATAATGAAGTATTTTCTCAGACTCTTCAGGAAGTACAGGAGCGTATAGATCTTGCCTTCAAACACTTTTTTAGAAGGATGAAGAATGGAGAGAAACCAGGATATCCTCGCTTCAAAAGTAAAGGATGGTATGATAGTTTCACATATCCTCAAATGGGTTTCAAGTTAAAGGACGATCACATCTATCTATCTAAAATAGGAGATGTATACGTCAAATTCCATAGACAAATCGAAGGCAATGTGAAACGTGTAACTGTTAGAAGAACCGCATGTACTAAGTGGTATGTGTCTTTGACAATTGAAGCTGAAGACACTCCGGCACCAATCGTTGATCTGAATAAAGTAATTGGTATCGATGTAGGATTGTCGAGCTTCTTAACAATGTCTGATGGTAGTTGTGTGCTCAATCCACGGTTCTTCAGAACTGAAGAAAAAGAGCTTGTCAGGGTTCAGCGTAAATTGTCAAAGACTGAGAAAGGGTCATCTGAACGAAAAGAGGCTATTAAAATAGTTCAAAGAGTACATGAAAGGATTTCAAACAAACGCTATGATTTTGTTCATCAACTAAGTAGACAATTGGTTAATAATTATTCATTCATTGCTCTTGAAGATCTGAATATCAAAAACATGATCAAAGATCATTATCTTGCAAAGAGCATAGCAGATGCAGCATGGAATAAATTAATCACCGCAACCAAGTACAAGGCTGAGAGTGCCGGTTCTATGGTGGTACTGGTTAATCCTGCTAATACATCTAAAATGTGCTCAAGGTGTGGTCTGCTTGTTGAAAAGGCGTTAGCGGACAGAGTTCATAAATGTGATAGTTGTGGCCTTATAATGGATAGAGACCACAATGCAGCTATCAATATTCTCAGATTGGGATTGCAATCTGTCGGTATTAAAACCGTAGAAGCCCACAGGCTTTAGCCGTGGGAGCAGTCACAAAGGTTCAAAGTTAAAAAAAATTTTTATTTTCAGAAAAGCTGATCAAATGTAATGCCAAATTTACAGTCTCGTATACATCGAAAAAAGAGCATTTACTGCAATATAGAATTATGGCACTCTATCTTTCTGGTTATTACCAAATCCTATTATGATAACATTACAATGGTTTGCAGTATGTTTAAATACACTGTCGAAGTACTTAAATAGGATTTCAATTATGGTTCTGAAGGTTCACAATGCATCAAGACTAGTTCAGCATTTGCATGATCCCTTGTTCAATAATTCTATATCCATCATGCTTACATCCTTCTTAAGTGCTGGTTTTGGATTTGTGTTCTGGGTGCTGGCTGCAAAGCTCTATTCCGCCGAAGATGTGGGTACTGCAACTGCTATGATCTCTTCCATGGGATTTATCATAATGCTTTCCAGGTTAGGATTGGATGCCTCTATGATTAGATTCTTCCCTTATAACGATAAGAAGAGGATATTCAGCACTTCCCTTTTTGTTGCAACATGCTGTGCATTACTGTTCGGCACCATCTTTATCTTATCCGTGGATCTGCTGGCGCCTGAACTTCATTTACTTAAGTTTCCTGCCAATGCAGCTTTATATCTGATATTCCTTGCTGCGAACTCGGGAACCGCATTATCATGCATCTCTTTTGTGGCGGTCAGAAAAGCTTCCTTCCAGTTGGTCCAGAGCATAATAGTAAGCTCAAGAATACTGTTCCTGATCCCTCTTGCAGCATTTGGAGCAATGGGTATATTTTGCTCGCTGGGCATTTCATTGCTCATTGCAATCATAACTGCCTATGTCCTGCTTGCAGGATCGGGTGTAAGACCCGGGTTTGTAGCCGACTGGAAATTTTTGGATAAGGCTTTCCATTATGCTGCGGGAAATTATATAGCAGGTCTGTTCATGGCAGGGCCTGGCCTGATCCTTCCTATCATGGTACTGAATATGCTTGGAGCAGAACAGGCGGCTTACTATTTTATCGCTTATGCGATCGCTACATTGCTTTTCAAAATACCCAATGCTGTCAGTACATCACTTTTCGTTGAAGGCAGCCATGGAGAAAGGATGAAGAAGAACATAGAAAAGTCCTTATTGTTCACTTACTTGTTACTGATACCTGCTTCTGGCATAATGTACCTATGCAGCCATTGGATATTAGAAGCTATAAGTGCAGAGTATGCAGCAGAAGGGGTAATATTACTGCAGGTGATGATCATTTCAGGTCTGTTCACGGGACTGAATTTTACATATTTTGCTGTGCAGAGAGTACGTAAGGACATAAAGGAACTGATCGTTCTGAGCGGGTCCATAGCATTGGCCGTCGTTGGTACAGCTTATGTGCTCATGCCCATATTCGGAATTGTGGGAGCGGGATATGCATGGCTTGCGGGAAATGTCACTGGCAATATGCTAGTTGCTCTAATGGTCTGGACGAGAAACGATACTTAAAGTGAAAAAGTTACTTTTCAAGTACTTCTGCTTCATGGTCCCTTGCAATCTCTGGTTTCACTCCTATCTTCAGGTACACATAAATAAAGACCGCGAACCATACAGGGAACAGGACATAACCTGCATAGTCATGCACCTTCCACATGACAGCTGACCCGAAATGATAATTTGCAGCCACCAGTAGCACCAGCCGGAAGATGTTCTGCACTGATGTTCCCAGTATCCCGAAGAGGAACAATGGGAATATACGGTCGTTCCTGGGTTTGGTATCTATCAGCATAAGGGCAAAGACGGTAAGGAATATGGCAAGGGAAGCACTCCCTGAACAGCCCGCATCAATGAACACACGACTGCTTGCACCAGCAGAATCTATCAAATTAAGCAACTGTCCCTCAGAACCTACAGGATAGACCAGAGATGCAACGTATGCTACGATCTTTGTGGTGATAAGTGCATATTGTGTGCCAAAGGCCCCATCAAGGACCTTAGGGAAGGATACCGAAAAACCATAAACGAATACCAGCAGGGACGGCAGATAGACAGCAGATCCGAAGAAGATCATGAACAGACCAGTGAACAGCAGGATGACATTGAACAGCACAAGACCATGATCATCGGACACTGGCATGAGCAGGGCCATCACCGTTATTAACACACCGGCTCCCACATAAGCAGGCTCGGCCAGCATTCCCACTTTGCGCATTTGACCTGAGATCATATCTTTCTTCAACCATCCGACTGCAATGCATAGCATGAGGATGACAAAAGGATGCGCTGTCCACTGTCTGGGAGCTGGGACCCCATCCCTCAGGAAAAAGAACCTGAGAACTGTAATTGCTATGGAGATAGCAAGCCATATCAAAACTTTGTTTTTCATGCTATGGCAGATCCATTTTCAGTGGTCTCTGAATACAAAACTTGCTTCTTCAAAGGGTTCAGACTGCTCATCAATATAGACAACAAAACGTGCAACATGCAACGTTGAGTTAATGGTCTCATTTTCCGATATTGGGATCTTGTCTGTCAGCACAATTTTTTCGTAGATAAATGTCTTATTTGCACGCAGGGTTACATTATAGCTATCTTCCAGTACTTCATCATACATTACATTAATTGAAAAATTATGACTTATGGTCCCGTTGTTGAAAAGCATTACAGATATCCTTGAATAATTACCATAAAACGCATTGGACAAATCTATTCTGTTTATTTCCACCACAGGCTCTCCCGAACCTGCAAAAAGCCCTGAGAACACACCTTGGGCAAACAGTATAAGCAGAACTGCAAGCGCCAAAAGCGATAAAATATAAAAAACCTGCACTTTATTACGAGACATTAAAAACCTGCCTAATTCCTACGCATGACCAAGTATAGACCACCTACTAAAAACAAAGCTATGAAAGACCCGAATGAGAACTCTGGCCCTTCTTTAACTTCGAAAGTGATACAGTCACAATATGGTTTACCGTCTTTCATTCCGCAAGCTAGAATCATCCAATTACCTGCAGGAGCATTAATTGGAAGTGTATAAGTATCAGTCCAAGTTTTAGATGGGTACTCAATACCGTAAGCATACTGTACAGGATAGAAAGGATAATCACCGGGTTCATACCATGTAAACGTAACAGAATCCATGCTATCTTGCGTCCTTACTGTAGCTGTAACCGTGTCTCCGGGAACATATGATGTCTTGTCCACTTGCAATGAATGGGGAACTAGTCCTTGTCCCGGCCCTTGTTCCGCAACTGCAACTGACACGAAGCTCATCAGCACAACTAACAACAAAGCGTACTTCAAAAGCTTCATTTCATCCCACCTTCCCTATGATCAAAGCTACCTGAGTGAACACCATACCAACGAATATAATGAACAGCACTCCTGACAGCCGGCTGAACCTTATCCTCAGATTACCTATGAACTTGAAAGACCTCTCAGAAAGCGAGGGTTCCGTCAGTTCAAGATAGATCAGTAATCCTATCAGGACTATCGAGAAGATCACATTTACATTGAGAGCTGAACTGTCGCCGAAAGCCTGGTCATAGTAGGCCATGGTGGTCATGTAGCTCATCACTGACGTTGAAAAGGTTGCAAAACTCACAAAACTGCTCCAGACCTGCGGTGGGTATGCAGGCAGTGAAACATATTCCTCATGTTCGGAGCCATCGATGGTGGACCTTACTACAAAGGTGATCTGTTCCCCCATTTTCAGTGGGTTCTCGTATGTATACTGGTATTTCTTGGTCGATAAGGGGGACAGCTGCGTCGCACCTTCCATTACAAGGTTCCCGTTGGCATATAGCTGATAATCTCCCGAAGCGGACTGAACAGATGGGTTATTGAGATTGAATGAAACTAAGAGAGGCTCGCCCTCCATGGGCACTTGAGGAAAAACAGACACCGAAACCGGTGCAGACGCATCACGTAAACCTACGACCAGGCTCGCCATTAGTAGAACAGCGAACCAGATAACCATGATCTTTAAAAAATACCTGCTTTTTGAAGAAATAGTACCACCCACCTTTATGACGTGCTCCTTGATATTCTATAATGGAGTTTGACGTGAAACAAGTATATAGACTTTACGAATTTATTCAATTGAATATAAAAATATAAGAATAGAAGCTACGCAATATAAATTTTTCCGGATACAGCAAAGACACACTTATAGATAAATTTAAAATATTCGTTTATAAAACCATTATTGGTAGCTTTAACGCAATACTATTAAGAAAAAAATAAAGTGAACTTCCTATGAATTGATCGTGTGTAAAGTAAATTAAAATGTCTTTTCCCTTTTGAGACCTTGAAACACATAACTGTATGTATGATCAATTTGTGGCTTAACAAAATCCATAGATAACTTCGTTAAAAAAACGTGCGCACATTCAAACCAATGCCTTTTTATAAGTGATTCAGTTAGTAACTTTGTGAAACTTAAAAAACTTGCATTCAATAAGATACAAGCCACTGTGTTCATATTATCGATATTTCTGGCGATCATAATTGCAGAATATATCTTTACTTATCGTGATGCAGGATATGGAATTGTATTATGTCTTTTTGTCACGATCGCCATATATGTGCTGATCTCTGTCATTGATATGGAAAAAAGTTTCATAAATGCTGCAGAATCCTTAGCTATCATCCCCCTCTATGTTCTTTTTACATCATCCCTTCCCTGGTTCTTCATTGACCAGCAGTTCCTCCTGCCTGCGATATACTCTATAATATTGGCTCTGTGCTTCTGGCACATGCACGAAAAGAACCTCGAACTTCACGATGTCGGGCTTAAAGGCAACGATCTGTTAAAGTATGCCATGATAGGTATATTGATAGGGATATTCACCGGTCCCATAGAACACTGGGTACTAAAACCAGCACCTTCTTTTCCTACGTTCGAACTGAAATACCTGCTTAGGGATATCGTATACATGACCTTTTTCGTCGGTCTGGGAGAAGAGCTTTTGTTCAGAGGCTTGATCCAGAACGATCTTATTAAAACATTTGATACCAAGACAGGGATACTTGGACAGGCGTTACTGTTCGCAGTGATGCACATGACGTGGCGATCACCTCTGGAAATCGCGTTCACCTTTTTTGCAGGGATACTGTTCGGTATATTATATCACAGGACTGGCACTTTGACCGCATCCATCACATTCCATGGAATGAACAACGTAATGCTGGTCTCGATCCTTCCATACTACTTCGCCGGGTTGCTCATCTGACATGACAGGAACTAAAGTTTGCATCAGGATAGATATTGATACGGTAAAAGATACACAGGTCCTTCCGGTTGTGCTGGAAATACTTGACCAGTTCAATGCCCGTGCAACATTCTTTGTCACAACGGGACCCGACATGACCTTCAAGAACTACAGAAATTATCGTAACCCTCTCAAACTGCTGCAGAAAAAAGCGATCATGCAGCATGGACTGAAACAAATGTTCAGGGGTATGGTGTACAAACAGCAAGTTCAGAAATCTAAAAACTTACAATTAATACTAGAGAAAGATCATGAACTTGGACTGCATGGCTATTCCCACTATGAATGGATGAACACGCTTCAGAAAAAAAGCAAAGAAGAGATAAGAGAATGGATATCCAAAGGATGTGAACTGTTTGAAGATGCATGCGGTTTCGGACCAAGGTCATTTGCATCCCCTGGTTTTGCAACAAGTAACGAGTTCCTGGAAGCACTGGACGGATTTAGATTCGATTATTCCAGCGATTTCAGGGGTACTGAAGCATTCTACCCGGAGCACGACTCCTACAGGTCCTCAACATTGCAGTTGCCAGTATGCGCACGGTCTTTCGGAGAACTGGAGTTCGAAGGTCGTTCTCAGGAAGAGATATATCATATTATCAAGAACGGCCTTGACACAGCGCAGCACTTCTTCGTGTTCTACATGCATCCATCCTATGAACCGATACTGAACAGGGATCTTTTAATAAAGGTGCTGGATCACATTATTTCCTCTAACGATCTGGAAATTATTACAATGCATCAGCTCGCAAAGCACATAAAAAGAAGGGGTCTGCCTGAAAATCCTGCAAATATATGAACTGGCACCCCATGACAATGCAACATCCGGTGGTATCGAAGTTGCGATACTGGAAACATCCAGAGAGCTGGTTGCACTTGGTCATGAAGTAACTGTGCTTACAGGTGCAAAGGACACGCCTAAAGAGCAGATAATAGATGGCGTAAGGATCATTAGCATTGATATCTGCAGAGTTATGGAACATACCTGGAACCCTTCAAGCCTGACCCTGAAAAGACAGATGTTGTTCCCGGTCGCAGTACTCTTTAACCTGCCTGGGACCTTTGATATTTACCATGGACATATATACTCTTCCGGATTGATAGCAAACTATCTTGCAAGGAGATCAGGTGGTGTTGCTGTAAATACCATCCATGGTTCCTATTATCCAATATGGGATAAACTTACCAATCCCATTGCTGCCCAATGCTACAGAACAGCAGAACGTATACTGGCACCGGCACTTGCGAGATTATCCGATGTACAGTTGCACACCGGAGATTATTTTGCGCAACAGGTCATCATCTGGGGCGCCCCAGCACATAAGATAAGGACCATACACAACGGTGCCGACCTTACCAGGTTCGACCCACTTATACCCCGTGCAATGGCCTCGGCCCATATATCCATTGACCCGTCGCTGCCAGTGATACTCACAGCCCGCCGGCTTGTCAGGAAGAACGGTATCCATCATCTGATAAGAGCAATGAGAATAGTATGCAGCGAAGAAAAATGCCAGTTGGTTATCATAGGTGATGGTGAAGAACGTGCGTCTCTGGAAAGATTGACACGTGAGTTGCACCTCCAGGACCACGTGCATTTCCTGGGAATGATACCCCATGACCAACTTCCACCATATCTGGCCCTTGCTGAGATAGCGGTGGTCCCAAGCCTGGTCGAAGCGTCCAGCATATTCATGCTGGAAGCAATGGCAATGGCAAAACCCGTCATAGCGACCAATGCAGGCGGGCTGCCGGAGATCCTTACCCCTTCTGCTGGCATACTTGTGGAACCCATGGATGAGATAGGACTTGCTGATGCGATACTGGAACTATTAAGGAACAAAGAAAAACGGCTGAGACTTGGAGAACAGGCATATCATCATGTAAAAGAGAATTACTCCTGGAAAGCTATCGCACAGCAAATGGAATCCGAATACATGAGATTATTGACAGAGAAGAACAGGCGCAAGTAGAACGATAATAAGATATGTCTTTTTTATTGAAGTTTGTTCAAAGAAAGCCGAACCCTAAGGCAGATCCAAAATAAAAAAGAAATTGAAGTAGGAGGTGGTCGTAACTACTTTATTAAAAGCCTAGCCAGTTCAATATCGATCTTATAAAGGCAAGTATACCGCTTTCAGCCTGGGTTTCTGGCTGTTCTGTGGCAGTCGTAACATCTTCATCTGCAACACTTGCCATGCCTGAGATATCCGTGGTATTTGAGACATTACCTGAAGACGTGTTTTGATCAGTCAGTACCTTTGCCTCACCTGTTCCAGCACCACCATTGCTGGACTTTGATAGGACTACCGGGGTAGAAGCTCCATTTGAACAGTCTGTTAAGATTACAGTCTTCGAAGCTTTTTTGGACATAGAGTACTTTGAGTTCGTTTCCCATGCCTCTATTGTGTAAGTACCTGCTGGTCTATATGTGCAGCATTTTTGCTCGAAGTATCCTTCTTTATCAGATTTTATAATCATCTTTGCTGCGAATGTAAACTTCACAGGATTTTCTCCTGCGGCGTTACCGGATATCATCAAATGGGGTTTTAGAGTCGCAACAGATGTAAGAATGGATGTATCTACTGTGATATTGACCTTACCATCCTTGTCTGCCTCTATTGTTTTAGATATCGTTTCAGACATCAAAGTATATGATATGGTAATATCTTTCACACCTTCTGCTATAAGGCTACAGCTTGCGGTTCCTTTAGGAAGTATTACAAAGCTGTCATCTTTTGGATCGAATTTATAGCCAGGATCATAATTAAAGACACCATTTGTCACTTTTATATCCGTTTCATAAGTTGTGACTAAAGTGATCTTCTCCTTAGGGCCAGCATTACCACTAATGACGATCATCTCATTACTGCCTGCACATGTTTTTTCCGGGGTGACTTTAAAATTCGTTATTTCCCATGCAAGAGCACAGCTTGCTGATATCAGCAAAATTAATAGCACACTGAGTGATACTATGGATGTACGACCAAGCTTTTTAACGCCTGAAGTCTGCAGTCCACTTGAAGGACTTAAAAATCGTCTAATCAATAAACAACCTCCTACTCTATCTAGAATTAGATACCTATATCCTTACTTTTTCTTATAATTTCATCCATTACTTAAGTTTATCCATTTGATTACATGACTTAAATATTATAATGATCTGTACATTCATATTATATATAGCAGCGTAAAACCCCTGAGTCCTTTAGCTTATGATAGTTCACTACTAATTCCTACAAAACCCCGTACATCAACTCAAGTGATAAAAGAATAACTGAACATGGCGCCATGATTTTTCAAAATAGGGAGCAAAAACCATATTTACCATAGCCACCAATCAGGTTAAACCAAGGGGATATATTGTCAGGTACACTTCCTGAAAATACCATTGAAGGTGATTAACATGGCAGGAGACAAATTAGAGAAAGGAGCGATCCTACAGAGGGACAAGGAAACATACGCGATAGCACCACAGATACCCGGAGGCATAGTGACTCCAGACCTGTTGCGCAAGATAGCGGATGTGGCAGAGAAGTACAATGCTGCAGCCATGAAAATGACATCTGCACAGAGGATAGCCATAGTGGGAATAAAGGAAGCTGATCTGGACAACATCTGGAAGGACCTGGATATGAAACCTGCAGCTGCCATCGGGTTATGCGTAAGGAGCATCAAGATCTGTCCCGGTACCACATTCTGTAAGCGCGGACAGCAGGACGCCGTCGGCCTGGGTCTGAAACTTGATGAAAAATACCACGGCCTGCAACTTCCGTCCAAGCTTAAGATGGCAGTCGCAGGATGCATGAACTCCTGTTCCGAGCCGGCGATCAAGGATATAGGCATCCTGGGCACGCCCAAGGGCTACACACTGATGGTTGGAGGCAGTGCCGGCATTAAACCAAGACTTGCAGATATAATTGCTGATGAACTGACAGAAGAAGAGGTCCTTGACATGGTGGACAGGATCATCAACTATTATAAGAGCCATGCCACAAAGCACAGGCTTGGCAGGTTCATCGACGAGATCGGACTGGAAAAGTTCAAGAAGGATATAGGGCTGTGAACAGCCCATAAGCTCTTTTTTAGAATATCTTTGTTCTCAAGCCATAGATCATGAAAATATGGCTGCTGATAGATATAATGTAATGAAAATCTTTAAATATAATAGACACTACAATCATGCAACCATAGCGGTTACTCGAGAGTAGACCAGATTCAACTTTTATAATAGTTACTTGTTCACATTAATAAGGAGAAGATAAATATGGACTATTTTGCAGGTATATCCGATGCATTAAGGGTCACATTTGTGCAGATGATGCTACTGTCTATCATTGCAATTGGTATCTTTATTGTAGGAATGTACATCAACTTAAAGAAATGGAGTATGGGCTCCACAGGATATGGTCAGTCACCATCGAAAAGCATCTGGGCGTTCCCTAAGATGCTCATGTACCAGATGAGCCAGCATGCACATGTTCACAATCAGTCGGTTCTTGAAACGATCGTCCTTGACATTCTTTTTCAGAGAAGGATCCTGAGAAGAAGTCCTCTCAGATGGTTCATGCACTTCACTATATTTGTCGGTTGGATGGTCCTCTTTGCAATGTCCGGCGCGATGTTCTTTGTTGAAATGACCCACATGATCGGTGAAAAGATCGGATTCGCAGAAACACTTCCCTGGTTCATGAACCCGGAGGTTTTCAGAGAACTGCTCGCAGTACCCAATGACATATTCAGTTACATACTGTTTATAGGTGTTGTAATTGCAATATACAGGAGACTGTTCGTTGCGAAGGCCAGAGAATCCACTATCGCGTACGACTCCATCCTAATCATCGGACTTGCCATAATAACAATTTCAGGTTTCATTGCAGACGGTATAAGGACCGACAGGTTCTGGGGCTTTGGCATAGACTACGCATATGCACCACCTGCAGCACTGTTCCATGTGGTTATCTCCCTGCTGTTCTGTATCGCATACATACCCTTCAGCAAGTACATACACATAATAGCCATCCCTCTTACACTGCTCGCAAACAAGGGAGGAGAGTAAAATGGCAAAACGTCAGCCGTCTATAAACACTGAGAACTTCACAGCAGTGCAGCTCATGGAACTGGATGCTTGCAGCAGATGTGGAGAATGTGTCAACTGG